>JAPLKR010000100.1 GCA_026387965.1 Fusobacteriota bacterium
TCTCTTTGTAAGTCTTCATTATATTGCTCTTGCTCTACTGCTTCTTTACTTTTACTAAGTTCTATCATCGAAGTTGACAACAGAATTTCATTACTTTTATTTCCATTTATTGCATTATTAATTTCTGCATTAATTCCAAAAGTATCTTCATTAATATTTGGTATTGCATAAGCCGTCATTAACCAAAGAATTTGAATTATAAGAACCAAAAAGACTTTACTTTTTATTTTCACACAAACTCCTTATAACCCTAAATACATTGGCTCTGCAAACTGCATTTGAAGTCGTCTCGAATGCGTATCCGCTTCAATATTAAGTTGAGGGGGTAATTTCCATTTTTCTATCTGCTTATCCGGGTACTGCTGAATTGCCTGCATGGCATCATTATAGTTTTTTACGGCATTTTTAAATTCTTGCGTGATTTGCCCAAAAATAGCGTATTCGTGCCCCCACATATTGCCGTCATTATTTATATTATCTGCATAAGAATCTAACTCTAATTGCTCTGAACTCTCAGAAAATTTTGTGATGTTTGTTCCAAGTTGAATTTCATTTGTTTGATTTTTAAGAATATCAGATATTTTTCCATTTGCGTACTCTGTTTCATTAAAATTTAAAGCCTCCATTGTAATATATACGTGACGACTAAAATTAAGTGTGTTATCTCTATTATAACCAAAAGAACCACTTTCTAAACTCGGCAAAGCAAAAATTATTATGTTAATTAGTATAAACGACCCTATGCATATCCACTTTTTCATAGTTTACCTCATATAAAAAGAATCCGAGTTACCGATAATACAACAAAATTTTGGTCTTGGATGTTTAAGTGGACATCAGATATACTCGATATAAGGACTCCGTATAGCTAGTGCTATCGTGAGCATTCCTAATTATCAAATACAGCGCCGACTTCCCAAGATAAAATGTTAGGCCAAAATATATAGTGTATCACGAATAACCCAGACTCATATGTTATATATTTAATATAACACAATTTTGATATTTTCTCAATATTTTTTTATTATTTTCAACTATTTCTTCCTTTTTACCAACACCTCATGTCGTATTCTTTTTAAGACATATCTGAAAAATGAGGAATGCGAGCAGTGACGCTCCAAAGCACGCAAAAGCCAATACCATTTCAAATTCTCCGTGAATTTTCCCTGTAATAGCGAGTACTAAATATGACATTAATATAACAATAAACATAAATACTGAAGAAGCGGTCGCTTTATCAAAATGACTTGAAATTCCAAATACTGATAGGTTGACGAAAATAAGTGGATTTCCTAAAAAGAATAGAAATGTCAGAATAAATAGAGTATATACATTTAAAAAACCAAACAAAGTACATCCAAGTAATAATGCTGAAATAATGGTAGTAAAGATGGTTCCAATAAATACAACCGTCATTGGTTTAAATTTGGTATTTAAAAATTTGGGTATTAACGATCCAACAAAGTATCCAACATATGAAGTAAATATTAATATGCCACAAATACTTGGGGAAATTTTAAAATTCAATATTGCAATAAATGGCGCTAATGTTGCAATTAAATATATGCATGCAACAGGAAGGCCATATACTAAAGAAGAAAAAATTACTTTACTGTTTTTAAACGCAAGAAAATAGCTTTGCAGCATTATTTTTAAACTTAATTTTACTCGCCGCTCTATTGGAAGTGTTTCTGATAATTTTAAGGTAATAATACAACAAAATATAGCTAATACTGCCATAAAAACAAAACAGAATTCAAATCCCACAAATTGCGTGATAATGCCACCAATGCAACTAGATATGCCTGGAGCTAATGCAAAACTTGCTACACAAAAAGCCATAACTTTCCGAGCTTGAACTGCATCAAACGACTCATTGATTATCGTCATACTTAGTGTAACTCCTGCTGCGGTTCCAATTCCTGCTAGCCCGCGAGACACATATAAAAGTTCGAAACTATGAATATAAATAGCTACTAAACTAATTATAATTCCAAAAAAACCAACTATTAAACCTAGCAAAAGCGTTTTTTTTCTTCCATATGTATTTGAAATCGGTCCACTAATCAATTGGCTAATGGCATAACCTAGTAGGAAGATTGCTATTAACTGTTGTGATGTACTGTTTGAAACGTTAAAATAGGCTCTAATTTGTGTGAGTGCAGGAGCTATAATAACGGCACAGGTTGCGGCCAAAGCCATTGCAAAAATCAGCACCCAAACTGGTTGTTTTTTTTTCATTTCCACTTCCATTTTCATTCTTCTTTCATTTTCAGCGTTATCGCCATATTTTTTTATAATATTGAATCTAGTGCATCAATCACAAGAATGACGTACTAGCGGGTTATATTAAATATTTTTTAGTTCTATTGCTAATTCTTCTAACTGCTCAGTATCTACCGAACACGGAGACTCCATCATAAGGCATCTGCCTTTGTTGGTTTTAGGAAATGGAATAACTTCTCTAATTGAGCTCTCTTTTAAAAGAACCATTAAATATCTATCCAACCCATATGCCATGCCGCCATGAGGTGGTACTCCATATTGAAAAGCTTCCAGAAAAAATCCAAATTTATGCTTTATCTCTTCTGGAGAGAGTCCCAACATTTCGAACACTTGATTTTGAACATCTCTATTGTGAATGCGGATACTTCCTCCCCCTATTTCATTCCCATTTAACACAAGGTCATACGAGTCTGTTCTAGCCACCTCTTTATGAGTTGCGAGCATTTCAAAATCATCCGCTAAAATGGCAGTAAAAGGATGATGTTGAGCTTTATAACGTTGATCTTCCTCGCTCCATTCAAGTAGTGGGAATTTTGTAACCCACAAATAGTTAAATTGATTCTCATTTGCTAATTTAAACATGTGTCCCAGTTCAATTCTCAATTTCCCAAGCGACTCACATGCAATTTTAAAACTATCTGCAACAATAAATACCATATCATTATTTTCTAAGCAAAGCTTAGCTTTTAAATTATCAACTTCCTCATCTGAAAGGAATTTTTTTATTGGAGAGGTAATTTCTACTCCAAATTTAATAAATACCAAGCCTTTAATCTTAAATTGCTTTTTTAACACTTCTTCAAAATCCATAACTATTTTTCTTGAGATTTTCTCTCCAAGATTTTTAGCCACTATCGCGCGAATGGTCTTTCCTTCGCTCACTACTGAAGAAAAACCAGAAAATGATGAATTTGCTAACACATTTGTAATGTTTTGTATTTTCATATCAAAACGTGTATCTGGTTTATCAATTCCATAATTTTCTATCGCTTCATGATAAGATATTCTAGGAAACGAATAAGCAATTTTTTCTCCTAAAACGCGATTGTGAATATATTTCGCAAGTTTTTCCATAGTCGTCATAAATTCATCACTCGTAATGAATGACATCTCAATATCTAGCTGTGTAAATTCTAACTGTCTATCCGCTCTCAAGTCTTCATCTCTAAAACACTTAGCTATTTGAAAATACTTATCTAATCCTGAAATCATCAATATTTGCTTAAAAAGCTGCGGTGACTGTGGCAATGCAAAAAACTCATGTTTTGCTAAACGACTTGGAACCACAAAATCTCTAGCACCTTCCGGAGTAGCTTTTGAAAGAATTGGGGTATCGATATCCAAAAAATCTTCTTTCGAAAGAAACTCTCTCATCGCAGTGATCATAGTGTTTCTGCTAATCATATTACGCTTCATTCTCTCGCCTCTTAAATCTAAGTAACGATATTTTAAACGTAGTTCTTCTCCGCTTTGAATGCCCTTATCATGAATATCTATTGGACTTGGCTTTGATTTGCTTAAAACAGTTAATTTAACGACTTCAACTTCAATATCACCCGTTTCAAGTTTACTATTTTTACTGCTTCTTTCAATAACTTTACCTTCAATACAAATAACATCTTCAAGGCCGATTCTCTTTGCCTTTTCAATAAGCTCATCACTATTTTGGACAACAACTTGAGTGATTCCATAGCGATCCCTTAGATTAATAAAAATAAGATTCCCTAAATCTCTATTTTGATGAACCCACCCCGAGAGTACAACTTGATCTCCAATATGTGACGCTCTTAGCTCTCCAAGATTATGTGACCGATACATTTTTACGCCTCCTTGAAATACTCTACTAAATTTGACATAGCAACCTCAACTTCTTGCTGAGAACTAAAGTTTTTTACTTTTGCTATGTTTCTTAAAACTTCATCTTCACCTAAAATCACTGCAAAATCAACGCCATCTTTATTAGCTTTCTTGAATTGAGCTTTAAACGATTTTGATTCATAACTCATTTCAGTAATATAACCAGCTTCTATTAGCTCTAGTCGTGCCTTTAATGCGCATATTGAGCCCATTTCACCTTGCCAGCAAATCGCGATCTTTCTGGTTTTAGCTTCCATTTTTGGCATAAGCATAGCCATTCTCTCCATGCCTGCAGCAAAACCAATTGCCGGTTGATCTATTCCACCACAAATCTCTCCAACTAAATTATTATATCGGCCGCCTCCTAAGATAGTCCCCTGAGCGCCCAAATCTTGTGACACAAATTCAAAAACTGTACGATTATAATAATCTAACCCTCTAACCAATTTTGAGTTAACGTGAAATACTACTCCCAATGTAGTAATAATCTGTTTTACACCTTCAAAATGAACTTTACACTCATCATCTATATACTGTTCTAATGTTGGTACATCATTAAAATATTCACGGCAACTTTCAACTTTACAATCTAATACTCTGAGAGGATTAGTTTCTAATCTCCTTTTGCAATCGTCACATAAATGCTCTCTAAATTGAGTTAAATATGCTTTTAATGCAACTTGATATTCGGCGCGACACACTTTGCATCCCAAAGTATTTAATTCAATAGAATAATTATTTATTTTAAGTTTTTTTACAAATTTATCGGCCATGAAAATTACTTCAGCATCAACTAAGTACGAGCATTCGCCAATTACTTCGGCACCAATTTGATAAAATTCTCTATATCTACCCGCTTGTGGTCTCTCGTAACGAAACATTGGACCGAAATAAAAGAATTTTTTAGATCCCTCTTGATACATTTTGTGCTCACCATATGCGCGTACTACAGAAGCTGTCCCTTCTGGTCTAAGCGTAATTGAGCGACCACCCTTATCTTCAAATGTATACATCTCTTTTTCAACAATATCCGTTGTTTCTCCTATACCTCTAATAAACAAATCTGTTGATTCGAAAATAGGTGTGATGATTTGCTCAAAATTAAATTGTTTGAAGATTTCAGACATTTTAATAATTTCTTGAAATTTTTCGGAAATCTCTCCAAATATATCCTTTGTTCCACGAGGCGCTTTAATACTCATGTTATCTCCTTAATTAATCAATACTGGCACCAGAATCCTGTGCTGCCTGACTCGCTTGTTGTTTTTGTATCTTTACCATTTTTTGTTGCAATTCGCCTGATGTTAAATCGATAGTTGTAACATTATCAGGTAAAGCTACAGTCTTTGATGGCTTTCCACTATCATCAGAAGCGCCTGAAATAGATGAACCACTAACTGCCATTTTATTAACCGAGTGTAGTGTTTTAACTGCTAGAACTGCTGTAGTTGACGTTCCACTTCCGCTCGAACTATCTGACCCACTCGCAATTTGATTTGCAGGCGCATTAAAAACGGACACGTGTTGAGAATTGCCCATGTTGATTCCACCTATAAAAACTTTTGCAATAACAATGCACACATATATTATTACAACAATTAAAATAATTAGGGTTATTTTGTTTTTTAAAATTGATGGAACATGATATTTTGAATCAACATGTTCATCAATAAAGTACTCCTCATAGTCAATTGCTTGAGCTTTTTTTCCCTCAAGTCCAAGTTCTTCAAACAACTTTTCATTAAGAATTTCAATATCTAAACTTAACTCTTTTGCAAGAATTTTTAAAAAACCTTTTGTATATAAAAGTTTCGAAAAATTATCATAATCAGAATTTTCAAGCGATACAATATAACTTCGAGTAATTTTTGTTTTTTCGGATAATTCCTCTATAGATAAATTTGATTTTAATCTTGCATTCTGTAATATTTTTCCAAGTTTTTCCGAAGGTGTACTTTTTATATTCTCATTTAGCACTACTGCCCTCCTAATGTTTAATAAGTATTCATATTATAACACAAACACAATTAAAAAAAAAACGTTATCTTCCGATAACGGTGAAATTTCAGTGGCTCCCCGAACAGGGCTTGAACCTGTGACAACACGATTAACAGTCGTGTGCTCTACCAACTGAGCTATCAGGGAATTACTATAATGCTTGGCACGAACCTATGTTCCCTCTTACGAAGTATTATCGGCGCAAACGAGCTTAACTACCAGGTTCGGAATGTTACTGGGTGTACCCTCGCTGCTATGCGCACCAAGCAAAGTGTTGCTAAGCGACTGCAATATGT
>JAPLKR010000087.1 GCA_026387965.1 Fusobacteriota bacterium
CAGAAGTTATATTATTTTGTAATAGTGTAGCAGTGATAGAAGCATTTGAAGTATTTTCATAACTGATTGTTATTACTGCAGCTTTCATATTAAGGTTCATCGTTGATAAATTGCTTGAAAAGTTTTCATGATACGTTCCGATAACACTCTGTGTAGAATTCGAATAATTGCTTGCCATTGAACTACCTCCAATTATACAAAAAAATGTGAATAGATTTAGAATAAGGATCATATAATTCTTTCTTTTCATGATATACTCCATTTTTATATTTTTTTATCACTGATAAGCTCACCATCGGTAAATCGAATGATTCTTTTTGTATGTTCTGCGACACTCATTTCATGAGTTACGATAATAATTGTTTTACTTTCCTTGCTTAGGCTTTCAAAGATATTCATAATCTCGTTTTCTGATTTACTATCAAGGTTACCTGTAGGTTCATCCGCAAGAATAATACTTGGATTATTTGCTAGTGCCCTTGCTATTGCAACCCTTTGTTTTTGACCACCTGAGATTTCCGAGGGTCGATGATCTATTCTATCTGAAAGTCCTACTTTTTCAAGAAGCTCCTTTGCTTTTACTGTACGTGTATGCTTTTCGATTCCAGCATAAGACATTGGAAGAGCTACATTTTCAAGGAGTGTAAGTTGAGGAAGTAAATTAAAAGATTGAAAAACAAATCCAATTTTATAACGTCTTGCAAAAGCAAGTTCTTTTTCTGTAAGA
The DNA here is from genome assembly GCA_026387965.1 of Fusobacteriota bacterium. Lineage (GTDB taxonomy): Bacteria > Fusobacteriota > Fusobacteriia > JAPLKR01 > JAPLKR01 > JAPLKR01. The sequence goes on from JAPLKR010000087.1 coordinate 728, forward strand.
TGAGAAATATCTTTTCCATCGAGTTCATATACGCCATCAGTAAGAGTATCTAAGCACCCTAAAATATTCATTAGAGTACTTTTTCCACTACCAGAGGGCCCCATGATAGCTAAATACTCCCCTTTTTCAATATGAACAGATACGTTTTTTAGAGCTTCAACTTTTACTTCTCCCATAGAGTAAGTTTTATTTAAATTTTTAACAGTTATCATGATACTCTCCACTATTCATATCGTAATGCTTCTATAGGATTTAATTTTGATGCTTTTTTTGCTGGAAAAACCCCAAATACAATACCAATTACAATAGATACAACAACGGATATAATAACCATTTTAATATCTAAAATTGGAGTAATTTGAGTGAATATTCCCTGGATGAGACTGCCGATATACCCTACGATAATTCCTATAATTCCACCTAAAATTGTAAGAATTACAGCTTCTATTAAAAATTGTACGAGAATCTGTTCATTTGTAGCACCAATAGATTTTCGAATTCCAATTTCTTTAGTTCTTTCTGTAACTGCAACAAGCATGATATTCATAACGCCAATACCACCTACAAGAAGAGAAATAGCAGCAATAAACGAAACAAACATATTCATTTTTTGCATTTGCGCAGATGCACCGCCTGTAAATTGATTTGAGTTGATTATTTTATATGTATCAGGTGTTGTTTGATGGAATGTAGCAATACTGTTTTTTAGTTGCTGAAGGACTTGTTTTGTGTTTACGTTTGGCTTCAGTTGAACCACTAGAAAGGCAATTCTATTATGCCCAGTTATTTGCATGAATTTTTTAGGTTGAAAGTATATGAAATATGTACTCATTCCGCCAGTCATTTGGTTGCTAGAGCTATTATTTACTTTATTTAGCAATATTGTTGGATTGGAAAAGACTCCATCAATAGTAAAAGTGTATACCCCTTGATATCCTTCTTGTTGGTCTTGAATGTTTACTGTAATTTGTTGGCCAATAGAATTATCAGTTCCAAAGAGCTTCTCAGAAAGCAAATTATCTATAACAATAGAGTTTTCATCATTTGGATTATTTTGAAATGCTCGACCATATAGAAATTGTATATTATTCATTTGGAAATAACTCGGATCAACAGATGTCATTTGAAAATTATTATTTGTTTGGTATGACATTGGACCACTATTACTCATGATTGATATTGCACCTGGATCAATTTGTTGAGTTATACTTACACCTTGTACATTTGGATTTTGAGATATCAATTTTTCATCATTGATTGTAAACATATCGTTAGATGAAATTCTTAGATTAGGGTTATTAAAATCTGGAGAAATTTGATATGAATTCAATCCCATTCCAGCAAATGCTTTATTAAGCATATACTCTTGCCCAGCTCCTACAGAGCTGAGCATAATTACCGATCCAATACCAATGATGATTCCAAGCATAGTTAAAGAAGAGCGAAGCTTTGAGCGTAAAATACTCTGAAGAGCATGAGTTCCTGTTTCTCTAATATCCATCATTCACCTACTGATTCTGATTGTTTTGATTAGCAGATTGAAATACAATTTCTTTTTGTGGAAGTTTAACCCCTGTTTTAATACTGCTAGAAAGAGTACAGAGTACTTTATCGGTAGCAATAAGACCAGATACTTGAACATAAGATTGTGATTATATTCCTACTTGAACTGGTTTTTGCGCCACAATATTTTGAGAATTTAAAACATAAACAAAATTTTGGCCATTGTTTCCAGGTACAATAGCTGTGGCAGGAACAGTCATAACATTATTTGCTTGAGCTGTTACAATATTAATCGTAACAGAATAGTTTGGTTTAAGTAAATTTTGAGTGTTATTGAAAGAAATGTCCACTTCTACGTAAGCATTTTGAGATTGTCCGCTAGTGCTTGTTTGTGCCATGGCAGCAATAGTAGAAACAGTTCCTTGAAATTGTTGTCCACTGTCACTGATTATTTGTACAGGCATTCCTACAGAAATTTGATTGACTTGATAATCAGGTATTTGTGCCTTAATAATCAATTGACTTAAATCTGCTATTTGACATAGTGGTTGAGGATCTTGCATACTTACATAATAATCTGGTTGAGCTGTAACAGCTGTAACGACTCCATCCACAGGACTTACTGTTTGCATTACTGTTTGATCAAGAGTAAACTGATCATTTTGAATAGTCAGTTTTTGTTTTGAAATTAAATCTTGTTGATTTGAAATATCTGATTGTACTTGGTCCAGATTTGTTTGTGCTGAAATATAGTTTGATTGACTAGAATCTAACGTATCTTGAGAGATGCCGCCAGATTTAAATATAGCTTGATTATTATCGTAATTTTTTTTTGCTATTTTTAAACTTTCTTGAGCTAGTTTTTCCTTCTGTTGGAAGTTAGTTAGTCCTGATTGGAGACTATTTAAATCATAATTATCAGAAGCAACCGCATTTTTGGCATTGGTTTGAGAAGATGGGCTATATGTTATGATAACTTGTCCTTTTTTAACTACATCTCCAACTTTAATAAGTACTTGATTTACTTTCAAAGGAACGCTTACATAGATTGATTGGGTGTCTTTAGCAGCCACTACTCCATTGGCTTGAACAGATGCAGCGATTGGTTGAGTGATTGGGTTTGTTATGAGTACTTTAAATGGTTGAGATTTATTTAGATGTGTCAATTGGATCCCTACGATAATTACAATTATAATAACGATGACTACTGCAAGCCACTTCCATTTTTTCTTAATTACTGCTAGACGTTTCATTGGTAACTCCTACACTTGAAATTGAATTGTTTGGATTATTGGTTTCAGACAGAGTCTCAATACCATATTGAAGTTTTTTCTGTAGAGCAATAACAGCATTTAAAGCAGAATAGTAGCCTTCTTCTGCTGAGACGGCATCACTAAGAGTTTTTGAATAATCACTATAGGATATCATTCCTCTATTTAATTCATCTTTTTGAACATCTAAATATTTTTTATAGTACTCATTGTTTTGTTTAGCATATTTAAGAGTTGATTGATCTTGAGTAAACTCTTTTTGAAGTGAAAAAATTTCTTGCTGTTGCTGTTTTAACATGTCGTTGTAGGTTAATTGTGTTGCCTGTGTTTGAAGAGCCGCCTCTTTGCTTGTTGCATGAGTTGAGAACATATTCAAAGTAACGTTTAGTGATACTAACCAGCTTTTATAATAGGTATCGTATCCATATTGAAAATTAACATCTGGTAAATTTTGAATATTATCATAAAGTGAATTTATTTTAGCTTGTTGAATATTAAGCTGTCCATTTTGAAGACTATATGTATCTACATTATCACAATTTACAGGTGTAGGCGATAGAGCTAACGAATCTACCTCAATATTCTGATTATATGGAATATTGAGTAGAAGACATAGTTTTGAAATCCCTACTTGATATTGATTTTCTAAATCAGATTTTTGATTTTTTAAATTTTCGAGATCTAACTGAGATTTTTCTAAATCTAATGGAGAAACGGCAGTAGTAGTTTGTTTAGACATTGAATCTACTAATGCTACTTGAGCTTTTACTTGAGCGTTAATTACCTTTATTTTACTCTTTGTTGTTGTTAAACTTGTATAGTCATCAATGTATGATGAAATAGTGTTTATCGAAGAAATTTGGTTGCTATTTTGAGTCTGTTCTTTTGTGATATCAAAGGTTTGATGATTATACTGAGTAGTTCCATAATATAGAACATCTCTTAAATCTTTTGTAATTCCTATTTGAGATTCATCGATGGTATTAAAATAGTATGAGTAGCTGTACGTATAGTAGAAATAACTATAATTCAGTGTTGTAGTCGTAGTCTCTGGATCACTAAAAGTAACATTGTTTTGTCTTTGATATTGATTGTTTAAATAGAGTGTTCTCCATTGGTCTGTGTAAACACTACTTTGTTGTAGTGTAAGTTGTTGATTGGTGATAGTATTTAATTGTGATTGAGTACTACCAGTTGTTAAAAGATTAAGTCCCTGTTCAAATGTTAAATTCGATACAGTATCAGAAAATGCAATAGTACTTGATATTAAAAGACCTAAAAGTATTATATGTTTCTTTCTCATTGATTTTTCTCCGAGCTATTTTTATGTAATTCTATCATTTTTTTATCCTCTATTTTATAGATTCGATCCGCATATTTAAGATTTTCATCTCTATGTGTAATAGAAATAATAGTAGAGTCTTTAAGTTCATTATAGATGTTTTTTAGAATTTCTCTTTCAGTATCCTTATCAAGTCCACTGGTAATTTCATCTAGTATGACAAATTTTGGTTTTTGAAGTAGAAGGCGTGTTAGTGCCAGTCTTTGTTTTTGCCCACCAGAAAGATTGCGTCCATTATTTTCAATATGAAAGTCCAATCCTTTTTCTTCTACGAAGTTATTTATAGCAGAAAGCTTACAGGCATAAAAAATGTCAGCGTTGGAGTATCTTGTACCTAGTGTAAGATTGTCTCTTAAGCTGCCTTCGAAAATAAAGGATTCTTGACTCATAATAGAGATGTTTTTTCTATAATCCTTTGTATTAATGGAATTGATATTTAAGCCATTTACTTTGATACTATCATTCAAATAGAGTCCTGATATTAGAGATATGAGTGTACTTTTACCACCACCACTCTCTCCTATAATAGTGATTTTATCTCCTGTATGGAGATTTAAGTTAATATTTTCTAGTATTGGATTTCCTTCTATATATTCAAAATTCATATTCTCAATATTCAATGAATCTATATTTTCAATTGTTGTTTTATCTTTTGTTTCTACTTGCTTTAAATTTAAGAATTTTTGAAGCCTTTCGCTTGATACCACTAAATCAGTCATGTTGATATCAAAGTTTACAAATGTGCTCAAATTTCCTTTAAACATACTGGCATATGCAGAGAGAGCGACAAATCCTCCAATGGTTAGTTGATGGCGACAGACTAAATAACCTGCTACTCCAAACAAAAACATTTGCTCTACATTAAGAATTAGATCATTGATAGCTCCAAAAAACAGATTGATTTTTAAGCTTTTAAAAGTTACTCCAATAAATTTATCATAGCGTTTCAAAAATTGAAGTTTGAAAAAATGATTTTTAGATATTTTTTGAATATGAGGGAGATTATTGATGATAGATTGAACATAATCAAAAACAATCCCTGTTTTTTCACGAGTATCTTTTCCAATGTTTTTAAGTGGGTTAAACCAAATTCTATTATTGATTAGTGTAAACGGTACTGTGATGAATGTAGCTAGTAGAAAAATCCAACTGAGTTTTACCATAAAAAATATTGAGAGTATAAGGGTGAAAAAATTTAAAACATAGTTTACTAAAGTATTAGTATAGACATTTTGAACTGTTCCGATGTCCATATCAAAACTTATAAAAAGATCCCCTACATTAACTTTTGATATTTCAGAATGTTCCATATTTATCAATTTTGAAATTAGTTTTTTTCTTAAATTTAAAGAGAGATAAGAAGATACGTATGTAACGTAATACTGTTGAAGAAAAGTAAGCACTTTTGAAAAGGCAAAAACGATTAAAATATATGCTGTTAAGTTGATAAATACATGAATAGTTGGAGATTTAAAAAACACATCAATAGCATATTTGTTAATCAATGGCTGAATCAAATTGACTATTGAAAATAGAAAAAGAATTATTAGAATAACAAATTGTTTTCCTAAAAATGGTCTCGTATAAGGAAAAAATTGTTTGATGTGAGTGATGACGAGTTTATAGTTCTTTGTCATGAGTTCCTTTAAAAACACGACTTAAATATGTGTTATTATATTTGAGTCGTGTTTGAAATTTATTTTATTGTTTTTCAGCACAATTAGCTGGACAAAAATTACCACAAGTATCATATTCATAACATTTTGAATTTGTTGGATAGGTTATACTAAACTGGACAGTTTTAATAAGACCATGTAAACTAGAACTATAAAATATGGAGGGCACATGGCCGAAAAAGCAATAAAAAGAAAGAAAAGCACGTATACAGAAGA
>JAPLKR010000050.1 GCA_026387965.1 Fusobacteriota bacterium
ACATATTCAATGTTGTCGTTGTTTTACCATTGGTGCCTGTAATTGCAACCACATTAACATTCTTAGGCATAAATCGATAAGCGAGCTCAATTTCATCGATAATTTCGATTCCTTTTAATAACGCCATTTTGAGTAATAGCTTATTATTGGGAATGCCTGGGCTTTTCAACACTACGTCAAACGCTTCAACATTGGGAATTTCACCCATATCATCACAAAAGAGCGTATAAGAAACCCCTTTTTTCTCTAAAAGTTTCATAGCGCCTTGAGCACTTACACCCGCACCATATACAAGAACATTTTTCATTTTTAACTACCTTCTATCTGATTTTTAATATAATGAGTGCAAGGGCACATAAAAGAACTGTTACAATCCAAAACCGAATTGTCACTTTCGTTTCTGCGAGCCCTAACTTTTCAAAATGATGATGTATCGGCGCCATTTTGAATATTCTTTTTCCAGTGGTTTTAAAACTCCACACTTGTAATATCACCGATACCGCCTCAAGTAAGAAAATGAAACCAATAATCGGAAGTAACAACTCTTGTTTTAAAAATATGCTTACACATCCGATAATTCCACCCAATGAAAGCGATCCCACATCGCCCATAAATATTTGGGCAGGGAAAAAATTGTACCATAAAAAACCCAAACTGGCTCCAAGTACAGAACACAGGAACACCAATATCTCCCCACTCTGCGGAATATAATTCAAATATAAGTAATTACTCAAATTCACGTTTCCTGTCAAATAACTTATAATGGCAAGGGTTGATACTACAAAAATCACTGGACCAATACAGAGCCCATCTAAACCATCTGTCAAGTTTACTGCATTTGAAGTCCCCACAATAATAAAAAGAGCTACAATAAAGTATACGATTGCTCCCAAATAAAAATAGTGATTCTTCATAAACGGATCGACTAAACTATAATTAACCTTCCCTTGAACCGTCGGCAATAGATAAACAAAAACCATCACAAGCGCTGCAACGCTAAACTGCCCAAGTAACTTCTTCTTTCCCGCTAAGCCATCTTTATTTTTTTTTGCAAGTTTCAGATAATCATCCAAAAATCCGATAATTCCAAAAAGGATTGTAATAATAAGAAGCATAATTTCAAATTTATTGAAAAAATTTCCCGTAAGCACATTGGTTATAACCACCGAGCCAATAATAAGTACACCACCCATAGTAGGTGTCCCTTTTTTTGAGAAGTGCGTTGTAGGACCATCCTCGCGAATCCCCTCACCAACATTCTCTTTTCGTAAAAACTTTATAAAGGGCTTACCTACAAAAATTACAATAAGAAGTGAAATAATAAACGCTAATAGCGCTCTAAAGGTAATATATTTGAATAAACTAAACTTGTCTATATGTTCAAAGTATGATGTATATATCCAATATAGCATGGTAGCTCCCCAACTTTCTTATTTTATAATCTCTTCTAATTTCATACCTCGCGATGCCTTTAACATTATCACTACATTCTCTTTACACCTTAATAAAATATCTTTTGCAATGAACTTTTTATCTAACGTAAAAATAGTTTTTTCATTTTCAAACTCTGATGCAAACTGATAATATCTCTCACCATAAAAGTAAATTCTTTCTATAGATTTAGTAAGTGTATATTCAATAATTAAACGATGATAACATGGCTCATCTTCACCGAGTTCAAGCATATCTCCAATGACCACTATCTTCTCATGATCTGGATAATATTCACATACGGTTTCAATCGCTGCAAGAGTTGATTTAGGACTTGCATTATACGCATCGTTTATTACCAGTGCGGAGTGAAATGCAATTTTTTCCATTCTCATTTTTGATATTTCAATGTTCTTTAAACATTCGATAAGTTCAAGATCCATGACATTAAGTTCTTTACAAACACGTAGAGCTGCTAAAATATTATACACATTATGAATGCCCATAAGATTCGTGACAACATGCGTGGTATCAATATCAAAAAATGTATCTCCATTAGCTTTTTTAATATCTTTCGCCATAAAATTACTGATACTCTTAATCGAAAAGTATTCAAACTCTCCTTTTAACGTAGATAAATACTCGTCATCTAAATTGATCATCATTTTTTTACTATAGGGAATTATTTCCGCTTTGGCTTTCAGAACATTTTCTTTTGTTTTAAGCATCTCTAAATGTGATTCTCCAATATTTGTAATAATACCAATATCTGGCCTCAGAATTTTAGCGAGATGGTCAATTTCGCCAAAATCGCTCATCCCTATCTCTGTTATCAAAACTTCAGTATCTTGTGGCATTGAGCAAAGGGTAATCGGGACTCCTATATGATTATTATGATTCCCATACGTTTTATGCACCTTAAATTTTGTGCATAAACAGTGTGCTAAAATATCTTTTACACTGGTTTTTCCATTACTTCCTGTAATTCCTATAACTTTTGGGTTAATTATATCTCTATATGCTTTCGCTATTTTAGTGAAAATATCCAAGCTATTTTTCACTGAAATGACTTTTTCATCTTTTATGTCTGTTCTTTCACAAATAGCGTATTTTGCGCCAGATTTAAGCGCTTGTTCTACGAATTTATTGCCACTATTAATAGCAACAAAAATATCTCCCTCGCTAATCTCTTGGGAGTTTGTTTTTATTAAATTTATCTCATTAAGTTCGAGGTTAATTCCTCTTATGATTTCAATCACGTCAGCTCCTTATGAACTTAGTCATTTAATTATATCATTTTTAAATGTTTAATTCAATAAAATTAATGTGTTTTTTGAAGTTCATTCAATGTTTCAAGAAAAATAGAGTACTCATATAAGCACTCTGTTTCATTATTATCCTCACAAAGTTAATTATTCATTTGAAAGTGATTTGAAAACAACTCTTAAACACTCTCCTTATTACTCTAACTACCCAGCACTTTCCTAATTTAGAATGATAAAAAATTGAAATAGCATGCTATATATACCAGAATTTATAAACTTTTGAAGCACATATGGTGATTGCATTACTGAATTTAGAACGATCTCACCAAGACTACTTGCAGCGACATCTGAGCCAGGGTGGCTACTAACAGCTATAAAAAATAAAGCTGAATCGCTTCGCTTCGAGAACTCACCATTGATAATAAAGCACGTTTTCGCATTAATGCTTATTAAATCTATAGAGCACCAATATATCGTTCCATTCACCTTACCATTCTGTTTAATACTTACTACTTGTGCACAAACCTGATTTTCACCACTAAGTTATAGCTGTTTTCTTAAATATGAGGAATGAATGCTTCGCTTGTCATTCCTCATATTGCCAGAATCTATTTTTAAAGTTCGTAGATACCGGTATATTCAGCTGGTATGACAAATTCTAGAATTCTATACGTTTTGCAATTCGCTATAATTTGAATACACTTTCTTTTAAATTTCAATAGATAAGTGTTTCCAATTTGACTTTTCAAAATGCATTCCTCAACTTAATTGAAAATTCCTAAAATTTATCTCCTCATAAAATCGTATTAATTGTTTCGCTCATTATCGTCTAAGAATCAATATATATCTATTTTTATTTGTAATTGCATCAAATAAAAAAAACAGCCCGAAAGCTGTTCTTTTAAAATTATTATACTAATTCGATGATTGCCATCTCTGCAGAATCTCCACGACGAATTGCCGTTCTGATAATACGAGTGTATCCACCATTTCTTTCTTGATACTTTGGAGCAATCTCAGTAAAAAGCTTATGAAGAACCTCTTCATTTCTTAAAAAACTGAATGCTTGTCTTCTGTGGTGCAATGTTCCTTTTTTTCCAAGAGTAATCATTCTCTCAGCAAATTTTCTCAGCTCTTTTGCTCTAGGTACAGTTGTTTCAATCTTTTCATTATCTAAAAGAGAGATTGTCATGTTCTTAAGCATAGCTAGTCTATGGTCTGTTCTTCTTCCAAGTCTTCTGTATGGTCTACTATTCATCAGACTCTCCTTTCACTAATCTTTTTTAAGTTCTAAATTGAACTCTTCTAATTTTTCACTAATTTCATCAAGAGATTTTCTTCCAAAGTTTTTGATTTTCATTAACTCTGAAATATTGAGTGCAAGTACATCTCCTAAAGTTTCTAATTTAGCTTTCTTTAAACAGTTGTATGAACGTACTGTTAAATCTAAATCTTCAATCTTTAACGATAATTTGTCGCTTGGTTTCACTGCGTTCTCATCTTCTTTTTGAGCATTTTCTGCTTTTTCTCTAAAATTATCCATCTTAGTTCCGATTTCAGAAATCGGATCCATATGCATTCTAATTAGCTCTACTGCGTAGCTGATTGCATCTGCTACACGTACGCTTCCATCAGTCTCAACATCCATGATGATTTTATCGTAGTTTGTAATTCTTCCCACCATAGTATCTTTTACTTGGTAGCTCACCTTACGAATTGGTGTATAGATAGCATCTACAGCTAAGTAATGCATTTCCCATCCAGATTTGTCAATTTCATCTGAAACAACAAAACCTTCACCAGTATCTACTAAAAACTCCATATCTATTGTACGATCTGTTGTTAGAGTCAAGATGATATGTTCCGGATTAATAATTTCAATATCCGATGGACATTGAATATCACTTGCCTTAACATCACATGGTCCTTTTAACGATAGTTTCATAATGCGTTCACCAGGCGTTTCAGCTTTTACTACGATCTCTTTTACATTTAAAATGACATCAGTTACAGCTTCCTTAACACCCTCCATTGTAGAAAATTCGTTAAATACTCCATCAATTCTCATTCCTTTAATTGCAGTTCCTGGAATCGACGAAAGTAGAACTCTTCTTAGAGCGTTTGCCACAGTATTTCCATAACCTCGGTAGAGTGGCTCTACGATGATTTGTGTTTTAAATTCGCTCTCACGAACTTCACTCACTTTAATTTCACTTGATATTTTTTCGATTTTTAACATATGTGATAACCCCGCAGTTTACAATAGATTTTTTTCTATGCACTAGTTAGATTATTTAGAGTAGAATTCTACGATAAGTTGCTCATTAATCTCTAGCTCAATTGAACTTCTTTCAGGAAGCATTACAACTTTACCCATCAATGATTCTTTTGTGAATTCTAACCATGTCGTTGATTTAGCTGTCTCAGAATTTAATTTGATTAAGCTTAAATCTCTTGAACCTTCTTTTACTGATACAAGATCACCAGGAGTGATTCTGTAAGAAGGAATATCTACTCGTTTACCGTTCACGTCAAAGTGCCCGTGTTTAATAAGTTGTCTAGCTTGAGTTCTTGTTTTAGCAAGCCCTAATCTGAATACAACATTATCTAATCTTCTCTCTAAGAATTGAAGAATCATTTCACCTGTAACACCTTCACTTCTCATAGCTTCTTCGTAGTATCTATAGAATTTATTTTCTAATACTCCGTATATGTTTTTAACTTTCTGCTTCTCTCTTAATTGAACACCATACTCAGTAACTTTCTTCTGAGCAGCACCATGCATACCTGGTCTTGTTCCTTTTCTCTTTTCAAAAGCACACTTAGTGCCAAAACATCTATCACCTTTTAAATGCAATTTTTGCCCTGCTGCACGACATAATCTACATACTGGTCCTGTATATCTAGCCATCTCTAAAATTCCCTCCTTACTAGACTCTTCTTCTTTTTGGTGGACGACATCCATTATGTGGCATAGGAGTAACGTCTTTAATTGCAATAATATCAATACCTAATGCTTGGATTGAACGAATTGTTGTCTCGCGTCCAGCGCCTGGCCCTTTTACTCTAACCTCTAATTTTCTAATCCCATGCTCCATAGCTGTTTTAGCTGCTTCTTCTGCTGCTAATTGAGCTGCAAACGGAGTACTTTTCTTAGTTCCTTTAAATCCAACTGTTCCGCTGCTTCTCCAAGCGATTGTGTTCCCGTTTGAATCAGTAATATTTACAATTGTATTGTTAAATGTTGAGTGGATATGTGCAACTCCAACTGCAATATTTTTCAAAACTTTCTTTTTAGTGCTCACTTGAGCATTATTCTTTTTAGCCAACTTAGTTATTCCTCCTACCTATTTTTTCTTAGCCACAGCTTGTTTCACTGGACCTTTTCTTGTACGAGCGTTTGTTTTAGTTCTTTGCCCTCTAACAGGAAGCCCTTTTCTGTGACGAAGTCCTCTGTAAGATTTGATGTCGATTAAACGTTTGATTGCTAAACGAACATCTTTTTTAAGTTCACCCTCAACTTTATAATCGCTTTCAATGATCTCTCTTAATTTCCCTACTTCTTCTTCTGTTAATACTTTAACTCTTGTATCTGGATTAACGCCTGCTTTTGCAAGAATCTCTTGAGAACGTTTTAATCCAATTCCGTAAATATAAGTTAAAGCGATTTCAACTCTTTTGTTATTTGGTATATCGATACCTGCTATACGTGCCACTTACATTCCTCCTTGTTATTTTAAATAAGTGTTTTGAAAATAATAATATTTGACAAATCTATATTTGTCGCAAAACTTTCCTCGACATGCCAGTTGAGCTGCATATCTTTACAGTTTCCTAATTAACACGATAATAAAGTAAAATCAATTAGAAAAACATTACCACTAATGCCACGCATTAGCTCTGACGTTGCTTGTGCTTTGGGTTGTCGCAAATTACTCTTACAATTCCTTTTCTACGAATCACACGACACTTCTCACACATTGGTTTCACAGATGCTCTTACCTTCATCTACGCCTCCTTTCCCACTATTTTTTTCTGAAAGTTATTCTGCCCCGCGTTAAGTCATACGGAGTTAACTGCACAACCACTTTGTCCCCTGGTAAAATTTTTATATAATTTAATCTCATTTTTCCAGAGATATGAGCCAAAATAACATGTTCATTTTCGAGCTTAACTCGAAACATAGCGTTTGGAAGGTTCTCTAATACTTCGCCTTCTAATTCAATGATATCCTCTTTTGCCACACTACACTCCTTCGCAAAATTTATCAATATATTATAACACATTTTTAACTGACTGTCTATAACTAATTATAAACATTATAATCAAAAGAGCAGAAGATGGAGAAATGCATGCCCCTCCACCTTCTTTAAACTCATTATTATTAGAACTCATTTCACCACATATTGTAAGAACCTTACTCAACCTCACAGTTCTACTCTTCCCGCACCCCTTATTTTTTTGAAATTAGTGGCGTCGTAATATCTGTGTTTGGATATTACAGCTGTGCTATTGGCGCTATTATTTACTGACCATTCTGAATTAAAGTCTTCATGGAGATGGTGATCATATCTTGGCGGTGTGCATAATCTTCAAAATAAAACAGATTAGTTGACACATCTTTTACATCAATTTTGTACTATCCGATACAATTTTACCATTATTTATAGCGGCCACAACCCCTAACGGAACGTCTATATTGTTAAGTATGTGTACAAATTCATTGACTGTAGTTGCCAAACCACTAGCACGATCTGAATGGTGCGCTAGATACGCAGTTTTGATAAATCTTGATGGTGGCGTATAATCGCCGGGCAGTCCATATCCACCGCCGCGTTGACCTACTGCAGTAATATCTCTAAGTTTGCTGGTATCCACGCTATTTGGCTCCGTATTGCTTAAATTAACATAATTTCCAAGATTGGTCATATACCAATCATAACTTGGCGCATCGGTCATCACTCTCGCTGTTTTTGTAAAAATGATAGTACTAGCGAGACAAGTACATTCGGTAACCCGGTCCACAAACAGTATGATCTACACTGTTTTTTCGACTTCTGTCACACTACCATAACTGCTTAATACGGTGTGTGGCTGTTAAATAATTTTTTGTATTTGACGTCACCTTTCCATACTGCGTAAATCCTGTCATAAAATGCCCACTGATGCTTATTCTATCAGAATTTTTCCATTAAGCATCGCATTATTTTCAAGCCCTGTTCCTAGGTTCATTACAGCGTACTTGCTACAACGGTCGTAGGCTTATTGTTTGCCGTCGGTGTAAGTAACTGGAAAGAACTTTTTTGTGGATAAAAAAGAAAATTCCAAATCCATATTATAGGACCACTCCATTGTTTTTTCCGCCACCCCGAACCATCTTTTGCCTGAATCTCTAGAGCTGTACAAGCAAAAGCAGATTGAATCACTAATCCTTCTGCAAGCACAGGTAATATTTTTTTGTTGAAGTTCTTTTCATTTCTTACTTCCCACAAATTTTTAATAAAAAAATCGTGGCAATAGATACTAAAATTAGTAAATATCACCACAATTCAAACAATTAATATTTGTTTTTTTAATTAGATGTACTGCTTCCGCTTGTCATTGAACTACCGCTTGTGTAGCTTGGAAGTCCTGACTTTCCTTGAAGCATTGCTTGTGTCAGTGCGTTACTTACCATTACTTGTGGTATTTGAACTCCTGATAATGCTGATTTTAACTGTGCTTGTGCCGCTTGCAGTTCAAAGTCGGACTTTACTTGAGCTTGAACATTTGAATAAGTTGCTGCTTGGAATCCGTTTTGCTTTACTCCTTGAATAATATAAACAAAATTCGCATCTGATGCAATCGTTAACTGATTAACCGGAAGTGTTAAGGCCGCTTGAGCTAATACTGGAATAGCTCCCACATTTGGGATCATGGGGCTTTGATTTGAAATTGGTCCAAGCATCGTTTGTGGCCCTTTTGAGAATTTTTTCATAGCATCTGCAAAAGAAATTTTACCAGAATTAATATCTTTTTGAATATTTTGAGCTTGAGTCATAGCCGACCCTGAACTATTTTTAACTTGTGGAATGAAAATCGCATTTACAAAACTTTGCGCTGGTGTATCGTATTTTGCATGATTTGCATTAAAATACGCTTGAA
>JAPLKR010000051.1 GCA_026387965.1 Fusobacteriota bacterium
GACAAAACAGTTTGCAGACATTCGTCTGCTATTTTAAAACGCATTACACGTTTTAAAACGATTTGGTTGTTTCCTATTCTTTTCCCAATGTGCTTGTCCTTTTTTCAAGGGACAAGAGTTATCATACCATACTTTTTTTTAGCCGTCAACATCTTTTTTACTTTTTTTTGTAATTCTCTAAGGCATATTGTTTTGAAAGTCCTTCTCTACTATACTAATTAGGATTGATAATTTTCAAATACTCTGTTATACTATAGTAGTAAATTATTTCAAAATCAAGAAGGATCTCATATGTCTATTGCGAATAATAAAAAAGCCTATCACGACTATTTTATTTTAGAAACCTTTGAAGTAGGTATTGAGCTTAAAGGATACGAAGTAAAATCCATTCGACAAGGTAGCGTTAGTATAAAAGAGAGTTACGCTCATATAAAAAATGGCGAAGTCGTTTTGATAAATATGTACGTTAAAGAGTATCCCTTTGCAACGCAGTATAAATTAGATGATACAAGGACTCGTAAACTTTTGCTTCATAAGAAGGAAATTGTAAAATTTGAGCATCGTATCAAGACAGAAGGATTAACATTAGTCCCACTAAAAATTTATGCCACTCGTGGGTTGATTAAATTAGAACTCGGGCTCGCTAAAGGTAAAAAGCTTTACGATAAGCGCGAAGATGAAGCACGAAAAGATGAAAAACGTCAAATAGAACGTTCCGTAAAAGAACGCTATTAATCATATGGGGGTGTGTTTGGCTTTCGACAGGGTTAATTGTGTTAGGAGATGCAGGTCGAGTTGTTCTCGTTAAAACTAAAAAATCAATAAACGCAAAAAACAATAATAATTTAGCTTTCGCCGCGTAGCGAAGCCGTTACACTCTTTCTTCGCTAGAGAGAGCGTGTGTAACGCCATTTAATTCTAGCTTACCTTTTGTAGAGTCCAGATACACGAGGGAAATTCAATGGAATCGTGAAAATGCAATGCTGTCTTCATCCGTGCATTTTTACTAAAACATAATGAAGACTAAACTTGTAGATTTTCCTAATGACGTTAGCTTTGGACACGGGTTCAAATCCCGTCACCTCCACCAGCAAAAACACTGCCCACTTTAAAAGTGGTAATAATACAAAAAATCAGCAGGTTCGTTTGAACCTGCTGATTTTTTGTATAGTAATTCTTTCTACGCACTTTTCTTCTCATAGAGATACTTTTGAAATGAAATAAAGGTATCTCGGATGGTATCAACACTTCCTAAAATTGACATTGCATCTGTTACTGAGTGATACTTCAAATTCAGCAGGCTTACCAATTTTCCTTGGTCAAGCTCTTCAATGCCTGTTTCAATATACTTTTCTAATACAAAATCAATAAACTCTTTGTACTTTGAATCTAAATCATGGTAAATGCTCTCTTTTGCTTGCAATACTCTTGCCTCTCGAGAAATGGGTTGAATGTTGTAAGCAACATATTCAAGAACATCAAATAGATCACTCTTTTCTGCTTCAAGGAGTTTTTGTAGGGTTTCAAGCTCCTCTTTCCCATATCCCGATTCGGACAACTTTTCAAGTAGTGCTTTGCGTGTTTGGGGATTTGCCCAAATGCTTCTTAGTTCATCTTCATCTTTAAAAAAATTGGGTAGTGTGCCATAAAGTTTTTCTAAAAACTCTGCTGAAGAGATGGGCTTTCCGTCTGCACTCCAAAAAGAGGTTGCCATCATGTGTTGAATTTCACGCTCTTTTCCATCTCTCAATTTAATTTTTAATTTTCGCTTCGTTTCTTTCTCGCAAACGCAAGGGTTTTGTCCACACGCTTCGCATACTTCACTACCATCTGGTTCACATACACAAGGTATCTGCCCGCATTTTTTACAAGGCGTTGGCTCACATATACAGGGATTTTGTCCACATTTCCCACATACTTCTTTCTCTTCTGGCTCGATAGGTTCTCCATCCCATTCAGGATCAAAAAAATTAAGTGACGCATCTACAAAATCATAGATAGTAAAAAAATCCTTCCCCTCAAAAAGTCGTGTTCCTCTTCCAATAATTTGTTTAAACTCAATAATACTCTTAACAGGTCTCATCAATACAATATTTCTCACATTACGGGCATTAACACCTGTAGAAAGTTTCTGAGATGTCGTTAAAATGGTTGGAATACTTTTTTCATTATCCTGAAAATCAGCCAAATACTGTTCACCTAACGCGCCATCATTTGCCGTAACTCTTACGCAATAATTGGGATGAGTGCTTTTCTTGACTTGATTGATTAAATCCCGTATAGCCAAAGCGTGTTCTTGAATCGCACCAAAAACAATGGTTTTCTCATTTTGGTCAATATCATTCATGAAAATTTTTACTCTTTCACCCTCACGTTCTCTTATTTCAATCACTCTGTTAAAATCATCCTCTTTATAAACTCTTCCCTCTTCCACTTCTCCCTCTATAACAGTATCATCAGACGTATATACGTAATCATCTAGCGTTGTTTTGATACGTTTCACTTTGAAAGGGGTTAGAAATCCATCATTAATCCCCTCTTTTAAGGAGTAGATATAGACAGGCTCGCCAAAATATTGATAAGTATCCACATTATCTTTGCGTTTTGGTGTGGCTGTAAGTCCCAATTGTACTGCTGGTGAAAAATACTCTAATATGCCTCTCCAAGTGGATTCATTATTTGCTCCACCTCTATGGCACTCATCAATGATGATAAAATCAAAAAAATCAGGACTATACTCACCATAGTTAGGCGTATTCTCTTTTTCTGTCATAAATGTTTGAAATATGGTGAAAAATATACTTCCATTTTTAGGAACTTTTTTATGCTTTCGTATCTCTTCTGGGCTTATTCTTACCAAAGCATCCTCTGAAAATGCTGAGAAATCGTTAAATGCTTGCCCTGCTAAAATATTTCTATCAGCTAAAAACAGAATTCTTGGTCGCCTTGCCCCATCTTTTTTGAGATTCCACCGTGTTTGGAACAGTTTCCACGCTATTTGAAAAGCAATAAACGTCTTTCCTGTTCCTGTAGCAAGTGTGAGTAAAATACGCTTATTGCCTTGAGATATCGCATTCATAACATTGTTTACAGCATTCTCTTGATAATAGCGTGATGATTTTGAGCCACCCATATTTTCAAAAGGCACACCATTGAATTTCTCTAACCACTCATTTTGGCGAGAAAATTTTCTATTCCAAAGCTCAACAGGCGTTGGAAATTCATCTATCAATTTTTCCATGCCTGTTGTCATGCAAATTTCGTATATCTCCTTGCCATTAGTAGCATAGGTATAATCCAGTTGTAATTTTTGAGCATAATCTTTTGCTTGTGCGACACCCTCTCCCACATGAAGTTCATCACTTTTCGCCTCAACTGCGGCCAACTTAATATTTTTGTATATCAAAATATAGTCTGCTTTTAAGGGCTTATCTTTTTTCCCTGTTCTAATTCTTCCTGCTGTTATGGGAAATTCCCTCATAATTCGAGAATCTGCAACTTTTCCCCATCCACTACTCGCCAATTTTGGGTCAATCAATTCTGCCCGAGTATCTGCTTCATTCATATTTTCACCCCCTCTATCAAATAACCATCAAATAAGATTTTGTTGATTTTATTGACTTTGTTCTATCGCCACTTCTCTTCTATCAAATAACCGTCAAATAAGATTTACTTTTATAATTCACCCTCAAACGCCTTATGTAAAATAGCTTTTTTCAACTCTTCCAATTTTTCTAACTTTTGAGTATATATAGTTTCTAGCTTTTTAACTTCTGCTGAAAGTTCGTCAAGTTTTGAAACTATGACTTGTTGTTCTTGTAATGATGGTAACGGAACCATTAATCTTTTTAAATCATTGATTGAAAGATTAGGTTGCATCAAAGTGTTTACATTTGCTTTTACATACTCTGAAACATTTTCGCTACATAGAAAATAATACAAATACTTTTGATTTATTATTTTTTCTATTGGAATTAATGCCGCAACTCGTTGATTTAATAATGCCCCATCATAGCTTTTAGGTACAACCGCCACTTTTAATCCTGATGCAATAATTGTTCTTGTTAAAGCCATAACAATATTGCCTTCCTTAACTTGAAAATCTGAAAATGATTCTTTATATTTTTCAGGTAAAAAGTTATCAGTTTCCTTTATAAATTCTTTTACACCAACATTTGTAATTTTGACAGACTTAATTATATTTTTTGAAGAAAAATCTTTACTCTCAAAACTGTATCCATTAACAATTTTCGCAACTTCCTCAATTTTCTTCTCTTCCCACTCCTCTCCCTTATTCTCGAATACGCCTTGCAAATAGCTCTCAAATAGCTCCTTAGCGTTTTTTAGATTACGCTGAGCGTTCTCTTTAGCTTGCTCTAGTTCAGAAAAAACGTTGTCGAGTATGGAGACTATACGTTGTTGCTCGGCGAGAGGGGGGATGGGGATTTCAATAGATTGTAGTTCAGACTTTACTAAACTAGGAATTGTTGTTCCTCTATTCATACTTTTAAAATCAATACCCAAACATAGATAATAAACAAATCTCTTATCTATATTTTTTTCATTTATAGGATACAGACCGAATGCTGTATCTACATTCCAAAATGGTTCATTAATATAAATAGGTTTGCTAATATTTCCTTTTCTTCCAATTATCGTTGTTCCTGCTTCACAAATAAAATCTGTTGCATATCCCATAACATTTCCAGCACTACCCATAATTTTATATTTTCCAGATTCAGACAACACATCTTGTTGATTTTTCCCATTTCTAATTTCAATCATTTCCCCCAACTTCTTTACTTCCCAACCGCTTTTCATCTCATTCACGCT
This sequence comes from Fusobacteriota bacterium, assembly GCA_026387965.1. GTDB lineage: Bacteria > Fusobacteriota > Fusobacteriia > JAPLKR01 > JAPLKR01 > JAPLKR01. The sequence continues at coordinate 4,834 of JAPLKR010000051.1, forward strand.
CCATCATCTGCGTTATTTCATGCAGTTTTTCTTGTAGTAGTTTTTTATCTGGAAGTAGCGTTGTGTAATGAGAAACAAGAGTTGGAGAAAGGTGTCTACTCATGGCGTATTCAACCACTTCATCATCTTTATCACTGCATAGAAGTACACCTATACTTGGGTTTTCATGCAGTTTTTTCACATCTCTATCCAATGCTTCAAGATAAAAATTAATCTGCCCTAAATGTTCAGGTTTGAATTTCTCAATTTTAAGCTCAAATGCCACCAACGCTGAAAGTCCTCTATGAAAAAATAACAAATCAATGAAAAAATCACTGTTCCCCACCTGCAAACGATACTCTTCACCCATAAATATAAAATCTCGCCCAAGCTCCAATATAAATCGTTTCATATTTTGTATAAGAGCTTTTTGCAATGTACTTTCGCTATGTTCCATAGGCAATCCCAAAAATTCCAATACATAGCTATCTTTAAACGTGTTCTCTATTGTAGGGTGCATTTCTCTCAGCACTGCTGAGAGTTTTTCATTTCCTATAACCGTTCTTTCAAAAAGAGATGAATTAATTTGTCTCTCAAGTTCTCTCGACGAATATTTTTCTTTAACGGTCAATCTCAAATAAAATTCTCTTTCTTCTTCACTTTTACATCGTGATAAAATGACCATATTTTGAGTCCAAGGTAATTCTCTCCACAGTGTGGCGAGTTTTTCATTATCTTGGTATGTCTCATAAAACTGTTTCATTCGCCACAGGTTTTGAGCCGAAAAACCTTTAATATTGGGTTCTGTAACTGAAATAAAGGCC
>JAPLKR010000034.1:0-7502 GCA_026387965.1 Fusobacteriota bacterium
AAAATTCTTTGAACATCAATTCCCGGATATGCTAGATGTTCCATCTACTGCGAAATCACCTCAACAAATGTTTGGAGCGATTGCGAAAACATATTTTGCTGATAAAATTGGTGTAAAAAGAGAAGACTTAGTAGTTGTATCTATTATGCCGTGTGTTGCTAAAAAATATGAAGCAGCAAGAGATGAGTTTAAAGTTAATGGTAATCCTGATGTGGATTTCTCACTTACAACAAGAGAAATTGCAAGACTTATTAAGCAGTTCAACATTAATTTCACTCAACTAGAAGACGAAACTTTTGATAGCCCCCTTGGAGAATCAACAGGTGCTGGCTTAATTTTTGGAGTAACAGGTGGTGTAATTGAGGCAGCTTGTAGAACAGCTTATGAGCTTCAAACAGGAGAGACTCTTGCTTCAGTAGATTTCACTCAACTTCGTGGAATGGATGGTGTAAGAAAAGCAACTATTAATGTAGGTGGTCTTGACCTTCACATTGGAATTGCACATGGTCTTGGAAACGCAAGAGCGTTACTTGAAAGAGTAAGAAATGGAGAAGAAGTTTTCCATGCAATCGAGATCATGTCTTGTCCAGGTGGATGTATCGGTGGAGGAGGGCAACCTTACCATCACGGAAATATGGAGATTTTAAAAGGTCGTACAAAAGCAATCTATACTGAAGACTCTGGTAAAGGGCTTCGAAAATCTCATGAAAATCCTGACATCAAAAAGTTGTATGATGAGTTTTTAGGAAAACCGTTAGGGCATAAAGCGCATGAACTTTTACATACACACTATTTCAAAAGAAAAAATATTTAGCAATATAAAATAAAAGAGAGTTTCAACTCTCTTTTATTTTGAAAAAACTTAAAAGTGAGGAAAATTTAATGGATTCGGTAATTTCAACAAATAGTTTAGTAAATAAAGTTAAAATTTCTATTGTTATGTACATCATGATGTTAACTTGTGGAATGGCGGTAATACTCCCATTTGTGTTAAAATCACAAGCGGCTGCAGCTATTGGAATAAGTGCTGATGCAGCGGGATACGCATTTTCTTTCTACATGGTTGGAATGCTTATTGGGCAAATTATAAGTGGGTATATTACTAAAATCGTGAATTTAAAGACAGAAATGATTGCTATTGCAATAATATTTCTAGTATGTATTGCATCACTTGGTCAAATTCATAGCGTAAGCGCCTTAGTTGTGGTTGAAATTGTTATTGGAATTATGTTTGGAATTTTAGTAACACTGCCATTTTTTATTGTAGTTCATACATTTGAAGGAAGTTCACGTGCATCACAAAGTAATATTTTGGATCTATTTTTTGGAATAGGAAGTTTTACTTTTCCTCTGATTGTTGCAAGAATGTTTATAAACCATATTGACTGGAAAATGACCTATGCTTTGATTTTTATTATTTGGATTATTATTCTTATCGTAATGATTTTCACTAAGCTTCCGAATGTTTCAAAGGTTAATGCTGAGTTGGCAGAAAAAAATCATATTGAAGATAAGAAGCATTTCTCTAAATGGACGGTCAATGTGTTTCTTATGGCAATTGTAATTTTTCTAGATTTCGTTATTTTTACGGGATTTAACTATTATATGCCAGAGTTTTTGAATCTTAAATACCATATTACACTTGAAACAGCGTTTTTAGGATTAACTGTTTTCTGGATTTGTTATGCTATCGGTTGCGGTGTTGCTGGAGCGGTGGTAAAAGTAATGCCTGAGAATATCTATATAATGGTATCGGCTATTATAGGATTTGTTGGAATTATTATGATTTTCTTTGCAGTAACGCCAACAGTATTATTTATATCAGTAGCAGTATTTGGATATGGGTGTTCGACAATTTACGGGTCAGCGATTGCATTTGGCTCATCAATTCTACAAAAGCCATCTCCAAGAGTTGTAAGTTTCTTTATCTGTATCTCGGGAATTGGAACATGGTTTGGTGAGTTTTATGCAACATGGATTCATCAAAAATTTGGAAGTGCAATTATCATCGTGATAAGTGGAATTTTAATGATTGTTCTATTTATCATCGTTGGATATGTAAGTATGGTTGAAAAAAGAAAAGGCAATATTTCTCATACGAAGTAGTATTTTTCGTAACTCGAACATAGCCACTTATAATACTGCTTATTTAGCAATAAAAGGATATTTTCAAAAAGAGAGACAAAAATTGTTGCGAGGTAATGCAATTCTACAATGAAATTGGGTTACGATTCCTCGATAAAATGCTTTAAAATGGTTCTGTTGTTCAAAGCTACTATAATGTAAGGGCAAATTCGTTACCCTTAAGAAAAAAAGTAACTAAATAAGAAAAATACCGACGAGCCGTTAACTGCTTGTCGGTATTTTTATGAAAAGAAGAAACTTATTTTATAGCGAGTTTCTAAATCGTATAGAATTCTAGAATTTGTCATAACGACTGCTAATGTCGGTATCTACGAACTTTAAAAATAGATTCCGGTATTATGACCGAAATGACAAGCGAAGCATTCATTCCTCATAATTAAGAAAACAGCTAGAACAGTTTAAAGCAAACTTTAACAATGTTGTCATGTCGACAAACTGGGATACATCTCGAATTTTAAAGGGATAGATCTATCGGCTTCGCTCAGGGTGACATATTGAAGAGTGTCTAGTTTTGTTTTTGATTTTCTATATAAGATTTAGAAAGTAATATTATGTGTGTTTAAAATAAGTTGTGTATTAAAAAATTAATTAATTGGAAATAATTTTAGTTCTTTCAAGTGTTTAGTTACGGTTAAATACATTTAAGTTGTATTTTGTTGTATCCAGTGATATAATATAAGAGTGAAAAAGCAAGTAAAGTATATAGGAGGGCATATGAGTTTAGCATGGACATTTGTAGAAGCACAAAAAGCCAAAATTTCAAAAAAAAATAAATAAAATAAAGGAGACTTAAAATGATAAAAAAATCATGGGCAGTAGAATTTTATAACAAAAGAAGAGTTAATCAATCTATTTAAGATGATTAACTCTTCTTTTTTTGCGTGAGATTAAGCGATTTGTCGCTATTTAAGAATAGATTAGAATATGGTACAATATAGTACAGTAAAGCGTGAGAGGAGTTAAGATGAGTCAATATAATTGGGAGCGTTTAGAGAGAAATTATCAAGATATTTCTTATGATTTTCTTGAGGGGATAGCTAAAATTACGATTTGTAGACCAGAAGTAAGAAATGCCTTTAGACCACGAACTATTCATGAATTGTTAGATGCATTTGCCTATGCGAGAGAAGATCAAAAAGTCGGAGTGATAGTACTTACAGGTCAAAATTTTGGAACAGATGTGACGAAACAAGCATTTTGCGCAGGGGGAGATCAAAAAGTACGAGGTCACGGGGGCTATATTGATGATGCGGACTCTGTACCAAGATTGAATGTTCTAGATTTACAACGTCTAATCAGAATTATTCCTAAGCCTGTAGTGGCCATGGTGAATGGATTTGCTATCGGTGGTGGGCATGTTCTCCATCTGGTGTGTGATATTACCATTGCAAGCGAGAACGCTAAATTTGGGCAGACGGGTCCAAAAGTAGGAAGTTTTGATGGAGGTTATGGCGTAGGTCTTATGACGCGCATGGTGGGGCAAAAAAGGGCTAAAGAGATATGGTATCTGTGTAGACAGTACTCTGCACAAGAGGCTTTTGATATGGGAATGGTCAACACTGTGGTACCTTTTGAGAAGCTAGAAGAGGAGACGGTGGCTTGGTGTAGAGAGATGTTAGCGCAATCGCCAACGGCTCTTAGATTTTTAAAAGCGTGCTTTAATGCTGATACAGAAGGGCTTGCGGGACTTCAACAGCTTGCAGGAGATGCGACACTTCTATACTATACAACAGAAGAGGCTAAAGAGGGGCGTGATGCTTTTAAAGAGAAGCGTATCCCAGATTTTTCAAAGTTCCCTAAATACCCGTGATAAATAAGAAAAAGTGTGGGATTTTCTCACACTTTTTCTTATTTATTTTGGTATAATATAGAAGAAAGATTATTGAGCGGTGTGCATGATTGTTTTGAGCTCTAGGGAATTTTATAATACGTAACTTATTGAATGAGTGTTTAGAATATCTACCTTGAAAAAGTTTTGAAATAAAAATTCGCATTGTGGTGATTGCTGCCAAGTATGAATTTAAAACAATTTGAGTGGTTGAAATTTTCAAATATAATTATATTTCCACATTATTCAGAATTTACAGAACAAAATTCTAATTTAGAAAATGGACTTCAAAAATTGAATATCGAGATGGCATAAAATTTCATAGAAAAAATATTGACCAATCGCTTATGATGACTAGTGAACAAGAAATAAAAATTAAGTAGGTGTAATGTATAAATTATTGAAAAATGCGGTAGATACACATGGCATGAGAGTTTTTGTAGTATATGAAAATGTAGAGTATAGCTATAAAGAAATTTTTGAAAGAGTAATCTTCACAGCTGAGAAATTAAGTACGATTTTAGAAAAAAGAATTGCTGTGATTTCAAAAAATTCTTTAGAATTTCTCATACTGCTATTAGCCTCTCCGATAGCAAAAAAAGAGCTCCTTCTTATTAATACACGGTTGACCCCCTCTGAGATAGGGCATCAATTAGAGAGTGCAAAAATTAGTTTAGTTATTGTTGAGAAAGAGTTTAAAGAGAAGGTGCCGACTAAAATAATGCACATGACTTTTCAAGAGATTGAAAATAGTTCAAGTACTTTAATTGAAGAGAGAGAGAATAGTCTTGAGGAAATATTCTATATAATGTATACTTCTGGAACAACTGGAAAGCCAAAAGCTGTTCCCCATAAGAAGAAAAATTTGCTTGCAAGTGCTCAAAGCTCATCAGAAATTTTAGGTGTTGGAGAGAGTGATAATTGGCTTCTTTACCTTCCTCTTTTTCATGTGAGCGGGTTGATGATTTTGATTAGAACTATGGCAAATCATACAGCTTTGACACTTTTTAAAGGGTTTGAAGAGGATAAAATTATTCGAGTTATTGAACAAAAAAAGGTCAATATCGCATCAATGGTTCCCTCGACACTTTTAGAGCTTGTAGATAGAGTAAATTTACAAAATTTTAGGATTATTTTACTTGGAGGTGCCAAGCCAAGTTATAAGCTTCTCGAAAGAGCAAAACATCAAAATTTACCAATATTTCAAACATACGGCATGACTGAAACAACAAGTCAAATAGCAACGCTCACCAAAGAGTATATTTATACCAAAGTAGGGTCGGTGGGAAAAGTTATTCCGAGTAATAGCCTTGAAATTAGAAATTTGCAAAGTGATGGTGTTGGTGAAATTTTCGTTAAGGGGACCAGCGTGATTGACTCTTACCTTGAAGGGGATAAAATCGACTGGTTTAGAACAGGGGATATGGGGAGTTTTGACTCAGAGGGTTTTCTCTATATTGTGGCAAGACGTACGGATTTAATTGTGAGCGGTGGAGAAAATATCTATCCAATCGAGATTGAGGAGAAAATAATTGCCCTTGTAGGAGTTGATGAAGTATGCGTGGTAAAGCGGTTTGATGAGAAGTGGGGCGAGGTTCCTATAATCTATTTTGTTGGCAACGCATCCCTTTGCGATATTATGAGAGTTCTAGATGAAAAACTTGCAAAATACAAACATCCTAGAGAAATCATTCGAGTTGATAGCTTACCTAGAAACAGTTTAGGAAAAATCATGAGGCATAAGTTATAATTAAGAGTAATTATTATGCCACAGGGCTACGCCAAATGGTAAAATATAAGTAAGATAGATAATAAAATAAATGTGACTTTTTAACCGTCTATAGTAAAGTTGTTTGCAAAGATTATTAATGAGGAGGCAAGATGAATTTAATGGAATTTTTTGAAATAAAGGTTACAGAGAGTAGTGAAGGGTACGTTGAAGCAACGATGCCAGTGAAAACAAAGCATACTCAAAAATATGGTTTTTTACATGGTGGCGCAACCATTGCATTGGCTGAAACACTTGCTGGAATAGGATCAAATAACTTAATTAATGAAGCGACCCATGTAGCTGCGGGGACACATCTAGAATGTGACCATTTAAAGCCTGTAAAAGAGGGATCAAAACTCACTGCTGAGGCAAGTATTATTGACTTAAAAGCCCATAAGCATGTTTGGGAAGTCAAGGTATATGACAGTGATAGCTTGATTCATATCTCGAAAGTGACGTGTCGAATTGTAGCAAAAAAAATATTTGAATAGGAGAAATATTGAAAAACGTATTGAAAATTGTAGAGCCAAGAACTCTTGTAGCAACAATATTGCCGGCTCTCATTGGGGTGATGGTTTCGCTCATATATTATGGTCAAATTCATTATATATTAACGATTTCACTAATTTTAAGTGCATGTTTAATTCAAATGGGTACAAATGTCATAAATGATTATAGTGATTTGCTCAATGCTAAAACCCAAGAGATTGATGCAAATATTGAAAGTGAAAAAGCACTTCTTATTCAAGAAAATAGAGCCTTTTACAAAAAAACTTTCTTGACGTGTTATGTGTTAGCGTGCGTGCTAGGAATCATTGTAGTTGTATTTTCAAGTTGGATGCTACTTATAATTGGTATTATTGGTGTAGGTGTAAGTTTAACTTATTCAATTGGAAAATTTCCGATATCTTATACCCCTTTTGGTGAAGTTGTAGCAGGGATAGTAATGGGATTTGGAATTTCTCTTGCGGTTGTAATTGTAAATTCTGGTGAGTTCAACTTTGTCGTATTTTGGATCTCGCTTCCTGCGATGATAATGATTGGTATTCTACTGATGACAAACAATGTAAGTGATATTGAGAGAGATAGGATTTCTGGTAGAAAAACTTTGCCTATGCTGATTGGGAGAGCGGGGAGTAGAAAAGTGATTATTTCTGCTTCTCAAGTTTCATTGATCTTAATTTTATTTATTCCCTTTGAAATTTTTCATATGTTCTCATATGTTGCGATTATTGCAATCATAGGTTTATGGAATAAAGTAGGAAGTTTGAAAAAATATAAATTTGAGTATAGTGAAAGGCGTGCGACAATGACATTAGTCGCAAAACTCACGCTACTTATCAATTTTTCTTATGTTGTCGTACTTTTAGAGATTTGGTTGAGGTTGAAATGAAAATGAAGTTTACAGATCAAGAAAAGTATCAAAAAGTATATGAAATATTTCAATCTATTGCATTAGACTATGATAAAATGAATGAGATTATTAGCTTAAAGCAGCACCAAAATTGGAAAAAATTATTGATAAAATACAGCAATATTGAAAAGACGTCAAAAGTGATTGATTTATGTTGTGGTACAGGGGATATTGTATTTATGCTTTCAGCTGCTAGAGCGAAAGAAGTGATCGGAATGGATTTTTCTGAAAACATGTTAAGTGTAGCAAAAGAGAGAGGCAAAGCGCTTGACCTAAAAAATATTGAGTTTATTCACGGAGATGTGTCTAAACTTCCTTTTGAATCAATGAGTGTAGATCGGATA
>JAPLKR010000034.1:7525-12177 GCA_026387965.1 Fusobacteriota bacterium
AACCATTTCATTTGGTCTTCGAAATGTTCCGAGATATGAGGAGGTAGTAAAAGAGTGCTCCAGAGTGTTAAAAGTAGGTGGAAAAATTTCTATTTTAGAAGCGAGTTATCCCAATTCAAAGTGGATAAGACCTTTTTTTAAACTCTATTTCAAACATATTATGCCATTTATGGGACGTTTTTTTGTTAAAAAAATGTCAGAGTATCAATGGTTACATGATTCGACAGAAGTTTTTTTAAGTAAAGACGCATTAAAAACGCTATTGTCTGAGAGTGGGTTTTCTGATGTTTTAATAAAATCATTGCTATTTGGTTCTGCGGCGATACATACCGGTATCAAAAATTAATTGAAATTTTGTTAAAATAACTTTTAAATATGATATAATACAAATAGTTAAAATTAATTTTCTAGGAGAGCATATGAGAAATGTAGTTTATTTGTCGCCACATTTTCCACCAAATTTTAAATTTTTTTTGGTGGCTTTAAAAAAAAAGGGAGCAAGAGTATTAGCGATTGGAGATGAAGCATACGAGATGCTTTCACCTGAAGTTAAGGAGTGTGCAACAGAGTATTATAGAGTAAGTGATATGCATAATATCAATGAGATGTCACAAGCGTGTGAACATTTTCAAAATAAATATGGGCCGATCTTTGCATTAGATTCTCATATCGAGTATTGGTTGAACGCTGAAGCACAGCTTCGTGAATGGTATAACATCGATGGGTTGAAACCTATTGATATGTTTAGAATTAAAAACAAGTCAGGGATGAAAGAAGTATATAGAAGCTTAGGACTATGCGTTGCTGATGGTCAAGTTGTAAATTCTCTTGAAGATGCGCTAAATTTTATGGAAAAAATTCAATGGAGCTTCCCCATTGTAGCCAAACCGGACTCTGGAGTAGGTTCTGCTTCAACTTATAAAATTCACAATTATAGTGAGCTTGTAGAAGTATTTCATGCAAGACTAAATGTACCATACATTCTAGAAGAGTTTATTACAGGACAAATCGTTACATTTGATGGCTTAGCAGATAATGATTCGAATGTGATATTTAGAGCATCACATCTTTTTAGTGAAGGACTTATGAATGTGGTAAATAACAATTTAGATATCTCTTGGTACTCACTTCGAAATATTCCACCGGAACTTGAGGAGATAGGCAGAAAGTGCGTTAAAGCGTTTAATGTAAAAAGACGCTTTTTTCATATGGAATTTTTCTGGACACCAGACAATCAGTTTATTCCACTGGAAGTGAACATGAGACCACCAGGTGGTGTTCTTGAGCTTTTTAACTTTGCGCATGATTTTGATGTTTGCGAAGTTTGGGCGGATATGATTGTGAATGATAATTACTATGTTGAATATGATAAAAAATTCTATGCAGGGCACATAAGCAGAAAAAATTGCTATAACTATGAACTGTCGCATGAAGAGATTATGCACAGATATAGAGACTGTATTGTGGGATTTGAACATCATCCAAAAGCATTTGCAAGAGCTATGGGAGATTTTTATTATGTTGTTAGAACAAAAGATGTTGATAAAATGAATGAGATTACACGAGTGATTCAGAAAAAACATTAAAATTTTAAATAGGTGGGGAAAAAACATGCATATAGAACATCACAAATGGTACAGCCATAATTTAGGGCGAGAAATGGAATTAAAAGTATATGGAAACTATGGGAAGCCCTATATTGTATTTCCGTGCTCAAAGCAGCATTTTTATGACTATGAGAATATGGGAATGATTAACGCGATTTCTAAATTTATTGATTCAGGAAAAGTGAAAATGATTGCAGTAGGAAGTGTCGATGAAAACTCATGGTATAATCACTCTATTCTTCCTGGGGATAGAAACGCCGTCTATGAAGGGTATGTTAGATATATTACAGAAGAAGTAATTCCATTTATTAGACATAGTTGCCATAGCGATGGCGAAAAACCAATGGTTACAGGTGCAAGTATGGGGGCCTTCCATGCGGTCAATTTCTTTTTGAAAAGACCAGATCTGTTCTCAGGTGTTGTAGCACTTAGCGGTCTTTATCGACTTGACCACCAAGAGTATGGAATATATGGGTATGATATGCCATATGTATATTATAACTCTCCAATTCATTATTTGCCACAATGTCACGATGAAAGACTATTAAATCTCATGAGAGAGGGAAATGTCTATATCTGTACCGGTCAAGGGGCTTTTGAACGTGAAGCCGTTGAAGATACAAGAGCTCTAGATTATACAATGAACCATGATAAAAAATTAGGGGCACATTTTGAGTATTGGGGCTATGATGTTGCACATGATTGGTCATTTTGGTTTACTCAAATGAACCACTTTTTACATAAAATACATGGCTAGGAGGGTAGTTTGAAAAATTATATTATGCTTTCTCCCAATTTCCCTACAAATTATAGAACTTTTGCACGTGGGCTAAAATCCGCTGGAGCAAGAGCTCTTGGAATAGGAGATGAAGCTTTTGAACTTCTACATCAGGAGTTAAGAGAGAATTTAACAGAGTATTATAGAGTGTCAAATTTACACCATTTTGACGAAGTAAAAGCAGCTATTTCTTACTTTCAAAATAAATACGGGAAAATTTCGGGGTTAGATTCTCATAGTGAGTATTGGTTGGAGATGGAAGCGGCACTTCGCGAAGCGTTTGATATTCCAGGGCTTCGTCCAGAGAATATGAATATTTTACGCTATAAATCAGGAATGAAAAAAGTATATGAATCGCTTGGTTTTAATGTTGCAAAGGGCGCGATTGTTAAAGATTTTTCCACATCGAAGGATTTTTGTGATTTGAATGGGTATCCTGTAATTGTTAAACCAGATAATGGCGTAGGTGCCATATCAACCTATAAATTAGAAAATGAGAGTGATTTAGGGCAGTTTTTTTCACATTTGAAATTTCCTGATACGACATATGTTATGGAACAATATGTAGAGGGAAAAATAGAGACATTTGACGGTCTCGCAGATGAAGATGGAAACCTTTTGTTTTGTACGTCTCATGTGTATAGAGATAATGTAATGGAAGTCGTTCAAGGGAAGTTGAATGTTGGATTTTATTCGACTAGAGAGATTCCTGAAAAGCTCGAAGATATGGGGCGAAAATGCGTAAAAGCGTTTGGGATTAAAAACCGTTTTTTTCATTTAGAATTTTTTAAAGTAGGAGCAAACGAATATGTTCCACTAGAAGTCAATGTTAGGCCCCCTGGCGGCTTGGTTATTGATATGTTTAATTTTGCTTGTGATTTTGATATTTTTCATATATGGGCGAATTTAGTAGTTAAAGGAGTGAATACACATGAATATAAGCGGAAATACTTCGTTCAATTTATTTCAGTCAGAAATTATTATAATTTTTTACATACTCATAGAGATATTATTGATCGTTACCACGACTATATTTTACTTCGTGAAGAAGTGCCAAAAGCCTATAGTGCTAGTATGGGAGACTTTGTTTATCTCAGTCGCTGTGAAACGTTAGAAAAAATAGAAGAAATATGGAAATATACTACTGCGATTTAATAGGGAGAAAATCTGTGAAAACGTATAAGGTGTGTTATGCTTGTGGCGGTGATATTGTGCTTGCCTATTCAAAAAAGTTAGAACAATATATTGGTACATGTATGGAGTGTGATGAATTATTTGAAGTAGAGCAAGAGACACGAGAAATATTAGCAACACAGCCTTTAGAAGTTAATCTTTCGAATATTTATGAAGTATATAATTTAGAAGCAGATGATATTCAAGTCTTAGAATTAAAGTTGGAGGAAGTATGAAAAAAATAGTTTTTGGAGTTACTGTCCTTTCTTTGCTAGTTTTGTTTATGGGGTGTTCTTCGGTGAACACAATTACGTCAACAACAACTGCCCTTACGCAAGTTCCTTCTACTGTTTTAACGGGGCCTATGAAGCAAGTAAGTGGTAAAAATCCAATCACTTTTGATATGAAGATGACCATTACTTCTGGAAGTGCTACAGTGTGGGTAACAAACCCTGCGAGCGAGATTGTGTTTCCTAAAACTACGTATACAAGTGGGACATCAACAGTTTCTATGGCGTTTAAACCTGTATCTGAGGGCGGTATATGGAGTTATAACGTTGTAACCACAGAAAATGCCAGTGGAGATATGGCGATATCACTTAAACAAAATAATTGATAGAAAAGCCCCAGTGAAAATTAATTTTCACTGGGGCTTTTCTATTTTAGATCACTAAAAGAATAAATATATCAAAAGGTAGAGATTATTTACTTATAGCTGGTTTCTTAAATATGAGGAATGAATGCTTCGCTTTTCATTTTTGTCATAGTACCGGAATCTATTATTAAAGTTCGTAGATACCGGCATTAGCAGTCGGTATGACAAATTATTGAATTCTATACGTTTTAGCAATCCGCTTTAAGTCTTGAGAAAAAGTATAGAAAAAGATGGATTTTTTTCCTGCCAACAATCTTTCGTAATAGGGTCTTATTTAATAATTTTCTTTCCTGATTTCAAAAAAGCTTTTTTGATGGGTACATAAAGGGCATAGTTTGTGAGCTTTCTTGCTGTCCACGAGATGGGTTCAATTTCGACACTCCCATGTAACAACTTCAGCCTTTTCAAATATGCGTTCCTCTTTTGAAATTTCTCTCAT
>JAPLKR010000067.1 GCA_026387965.1 Fusobacteriota bacterium
CTATTCCATAGGCAATGCGCTTTTTTATGTATGCGTTCTCTATTTTCAACATTATGTTCTCTTCTTAGAGTTCTTCTTCACGTGTTAGAATCTTCTTTATCTTCTCTCTCTTGTCCTTTTTCACTGGATTTATTGGCCTTCCATGTGGGTTATTGAAAGCTTCGACACCGTGATTTTCATATTCTTTCTTCCAACGCGCAATAATGCTACTTTCAGAAATACCGAAATGAAAGGACGTTTCACTATATGAAGCTTTGTTATGCTTCATATAGTTTATTATATTTATCTTGAATTCGTTACTATATTTTTCATTTATATATTTTTTTGTGATACCTTTAAACCCCAATCCACGATATCTTTTTACCCATTTCAATATTTCATTGCCAGACTTTATCCCATATTTTTTAGCTAATTTAGTTGAACTCACTACCCCTGTATTATACTCTTTTACCACTAGACTCTTTAATTCATCACTATATTTTGACATAGAAAATGCCCCCCTTGATTAGACTCGCGTCTAACTTTGGGGGGCACATCATAAAGGTTCTCTTTTTATAGTGGTAATATTTTTCTTCCATATTGCCCATTAATAACTTGAGCTAAACCATCATATATCGCTAAAGCACCACATAGAATACCCTCATACCCTGTAATGATCGTAAGCCCTGGGTGAAATTGGCAAGCTGCGAGTAGAAAGAATAAAATAAATAGAGTTAGAAACACTAACATAGTTACTTTTGTCTTAAATGTTCCAAAGAAAAGCCCAAGCGTCAAAATTCCCCACATAATTAAGTAGGCTGCAAGTCCACTAGCAGAGGGTCCTGCAAATCCCGGAACTAATATGGGAAGAATTAAGAGAAGTACAAATGACCACCAAAAAGTTGCATAAGAGATAAAAGCTACAAAGCCAAAAGTATTTCCGGTTTTAAATTCCATAATACCTGCAACAAGTTGAGCGAATCCACCATAAGCAAGCCCCATAGCAAGTATCATGGAACTGATTTCGATGATATGTGCATTTGCTAGATTCAATAATACGGTTGTTAGACCAAACCCCAGCAGTCCTAATGGTGCTGGATTGGCAAAAGCTGATTTATTTTCCATTTTTTGAAAATCTCCTTTTAATATTTTTATTTTATCTTTTGAATAATACTTTCGAGCGCGTCCGAAGATGAAAGTGTGTCTAAATTCAACCATGTGGTATTTTCAAGCTTACGAAACCATGTGAGTTGCCGTTTTGCATAGTTTCTCGAATGCTGCTGAATTTTTGAAATGGCTTCATCTAATGTACTTAAACCATCAAAATATTCAAACAGTTCGGGGTATCCAATACCTTGTAGAGCAGTTATAGCCTTTTTTTGTAAATGGTATAGTGTGTGTGCTTCCTCGACTAGGCCTAATTTTATCATACTAAGCACACGATTGTCAATTCTCTCATATAACACATTTTTATCTCGAGTAAGGACGAATGTTGTAAAATCAACATGATGGTTCTTAATATTTTTACGTGAAACTTTCCAAAAACTTTGGTCGGTTTGTTTAACTACTTCTAAAGCACGAATAACCCGCAAAGGATTACAAATATCGATATTTTCATAAGATAAAATGTCAACTTTCTTTAGAATTCCGCGTAGTTGTTCTAGCGAAAGTGTTTCAAGATGCTGTCGATAGAGACTATCTTCTTTGGGTAAGTTTGCAAGCCCTTCAACAATTCCTTTTGCATAAAGGCCGGTACCACCAACGAGAAGACAATGGGTATATATAGATTCAAGTATATTAAGTAGTGAACTACATTGGCTAACGTAATCTCCAACACTGTATTTTTCACTAATAGTAGCGATGTCAATCATATAGTGAGGAATACGCTTTTGCTCTTCTTGCGTGGCTTTAGCCGTACCAATATCCAAACCTTTATATACCTGCATTGAATCACAGGAAATAATGGGGCATTTAAGCTTTTCAGCGAGCATAAGTGACAGTTCTGTCTTTCCAACGCCTGTTGGACCAACAAGTAGAATGCCTTTCATATTTACTCCATAAATTCGAATTCACGACCTGCAATTTGGACTGTATCGCCTTCTTCAACACCACGCTTTCTAAGTTCTTTTTCAAGACCTTTATTGCGTAGGATATGAATGAAGTTTAGAACTGAGTCTTCATGATTAAAAAGGAATCGAAGAAGAAGCTTTTCCACAATTCTTCCCTTAATAACCCAAGTTCCTTCAGAGTCTTGAGTGATATCCCACTCAGGCATGGAGTCAAAAACACGTTCCTGTTCTGTAAGGGGTTCTATTTCATCTTCTAATGGTTCTACTTGAATTTCGTTTAAGAATTCTTGTGTTTTATAAAGTAGTGGAGGAATTCCTTCTCCAGTTGCAGCAGAGAGGGCATAGAAGAGATGTCCTTCTTTCTCAACATATTCTTTGATCGTGTCTAAAATTGTTTTATCATATATGGCATCAATTTTATTTGCAACAACAATTTGAGGTTTTGAAGCAAGCTTAGGGCTATATTCTTTAAGCTCTTTTTGGATAACTTGATAATCTTCAATAGGATCTCTCCCATCAAAACAGGCTGCATCTAAAAGATGGTAGATTACTCTGCATCTTTCAATATGTCTTAAAAATTTAATTCCAAGACCTTTTCCTTCGTGAGCGCCTTCTACAAGACCTGGAATATCAGCAATAACAAACGAATGTTTATCATCAACACGAACGACTCCGAGATTAGGAACAATGGTTGTGAAATGATAAGCCGCTACTTTAGCTTTAGCTGCAGAGACTTTGTTGATAAATGTTGATTTACCAACACTTGGGAAACCTACAAGAGCAACATCGCCTAAAAGTTTTAATTCTAACTTAACCTTTAACTCTTTTCCTGGAAATCCTTTTTCTGAGTATTTTGGTGTTTGATGAATTGAACTTCTAAAATGGTTATTTCCTCTTCCACCATCCCCCCCTCTTAAGAGTTCTCTTTGAGAGTAAGGTTCGCTCATGTCAAGATAAAGCGTACCATCTTGAGCGTCGCGTACCATGGTTCCAACGGGAACTTTAATAACGAGGTCATCTGCACTTTTTCCAGTACTGAGTTTTTTGAAGCCATTATCGCCATCTAGGGCGAAAAAATTATGCTGATGTTTGAAATTGATTAATGTGTTCATATTTGGATCTGCTTCAAAGACGATACTTCCACCTTTTCCGCCATCGCCCCCATCAGGGCCACCAAATTGAACGGATTTTTCTCTACGAAAAGTTGCGGCACCATCGCCACCTTTTCCACTTCTTAATTCGATGATTGCCTCATCAATAAACATATTTTCACCTCCCAGTGAAATTTTTAGAAAAAATGCCCAGCAAAACTTGCTGGGCAGAATGTTAGTCAATTAGAATTTTCTAACGATTAAATTACTGGACTGCTACTGGATAAACACTAACTCTTTTTCTAGTTTTTCCCATTTTTTTGAATGTTTCGAATTTAACTTTGCCTTCAACAAGAGAAAAAATTGTGTGATCTTTTCCAATTGATACATTTGTACCAGTATGAAATTTTGTTCCTCTTTGTCTAACGATGATGTTTCCAGGAATTACCACTTCACCATCATATTTCTTCACCCCAAGATACTTAGGGTTGCTATCGCGTCCGTTTTTACTGCTTCCAAGACCTTTCTTGTGTGCCATTTCGCTTGAACCTCCTTCTAAATAAATTAGCTTACGCTTCGATTTTTACAATTTTTAATGCTGTAAATTGTTGTCTGTGACCGATTTTCTTGCGGAAACCTGTTTTTCTTTTGTATTTGAAAGAGATTACCTTTTTACATTTTCCATGCTCAACCACTTCAACGATTACTTTTGCACCGCTAACATAAGGGGCTCCTACTTGAATGTTTCCATCTTTTGACACTAATAACACTTCTTTGATTTCTACCGAATTGTTAACATCAAAAGATAGCTTTTCTACGTTTAGAACGTCTCCTACAGCAACTTTATATTGCTTTCCACCTGTTTTAATTACTGCGTACATTAAAACACCTCCTAAAAATTTCGCCAAACTGGGTGCTATCTTACCCAACATTTGCGCGATATGTAATACATACACAGTAGTATACCACGAAATTCATTAAAAAGTCAATAAGATTATCCAGTTTTTGTGAGTTTGTCTAAAACGTATAATAAAGTGTGAGTGTTGGGACGGGCGCGAAAAATTTGCGCATAAAAGATTCTTATAGAGAAATATTTCGAGTATAAGCAAAATCTGACTTGCTGCTGGTTTTCATAATTAAGTTAAAAGAGTGGAAAAATCAAGTAAAGTGTTATCGGTGAAATTAGTGACGAAATATTCGTTTGTATGCAAAATGGTTGCTGTTGCGTATAGAGATTGACAATTTTGAAAAAATATGGTAAACTTTTAAAGTTAAAAAAATATTCCGCTAGATATCTTAAGATATGTATGAATATCCAATTAGGAGGCAGTAACATGAAGAACCAATTTATCGAACTGGTTGAAAGAACACAAATGAGAACAGATATCCCTGAATTTAAAGCAGGAGATACAATCCAAGTTTACTACAAAGTAAAAGAGGGTGTTAAAGAGCGTATTCAGTTATTCCAAGGTGTGTGCATCGCATTTTCGGGGCAAGGACTTACAAGAAGCTTTACAGTTAGAAAAGTATCAGATGGTATTGGAGTAGAGAGGATTTTTCCTTTAAACTCACCATTGATTGACAAACTTGAAGTTAAAGCGGTTGGAAGAGTTCGTAGAGCAAAACTTTACTATTTACGTGGACTTTCTGGAAAAGCGTCAAGAATTAAAGAAATTAGAAGATAAGCATATTAAAAAGCTAGCATTTGCTAGCTTTTTTTTAATAAATTTTGTATAATTACATGTGTAATGTCGAAACATACTATTATTTAGATACTCAAGGAGGAATATAATGCCGCTTTCAGCCATTATTACTAATGCAATCATTTATATTATTGTAACTGTGTTTTTTATTTTACTCATTATTTATGAGAAGAAAATAGGACGCTGGATTAAAGGCCATCGTGATAAAGTTTCGGGAAAGATGGTTTCGCGTTTTGGATTTTCTATGAACAAAGGAGTCGGCTTAGGTATTCAAGTTGTACAAGCTGTCTTTATTGTTGTAATGGGTATCTATATCAATTCACAAGTAGGTCTCAATCGATTAATGCTTATCATGCTACTCATCAATTTTATAGCTGTAGTCGTAAACTACAAAAAACATGCGATGTATGCAACACTCTTTGTGGTTGATATTATTGGAATACTTGCAGCGATTATGTTTGGGCCAAATAGTAATTATTTGAATTTGGGAAACATAGGAACAGATAGCAGCTGGATGAATAATTCAGGTATTTGGATGTTAATTGTTTTTTTTGCAGTGAATGCACTGTTTTTCATTGTACAGATTTTTGCCATTCCTGAGGCGATAAAGAAAACAATTGATATCGTAGAAGCTATTATTACTGCTGTTGTGCTAGTTTTAATTATTCAACATTTTTATATCGGAAATTTTTTAGTTCCAACAACGAGTATGGTTCCAACCATTCAACCTCAAGATAGAATGTTTGCCAACATGATAGAGTATAAATTTATTGCGCCAAAACGTGGAGAGGTTATTATTTTCAAAGAGCCAATGACAAACAAAGAAAATTTTACCAAACGTATCATAGGACTTCCTGGAGACAGTGTTCATATTGGAAGTGATGGGCATGTGTATATTAATGGGCAGCCATTAACGGGCGCGCTCTACAATAGAGCTTATTACCAAATGGGCGCTTTAGGAAACGGAACATGGGTAGTGCCTAAAAAAGGTGATACAATTCGATTAGAAGGTGGAAATTTTACGCTTTTAGGTCAACCGCTTAATGCTAACACAATGAATCAAATTCAAAACAATTTAAGAAACTCGCCAGCAGTCAATGAGGGAATAGCAAATTATGGGACATGGATTTTAAACGGTAACGAAATTACAGGACCGTGCTTAGATTTAATGTGGGATAAGAAAACAATGGCAGAACTCGAAGCGGGCAAAACAATTACCCTTACACATAACTATTATTTCTGTATGGGTGATAACTCTCTTGATAGCTTAGATTCACGTTACTGGGGATTTGTAGCACAGCCAAGAATCAAAGGAAGCATATTCTTTAAATTTTTCCCAATTCAAGATATGGGAATTGTACGTTAGATGCAGCTAAGTGATATGGAAGAGCATTTTTATTTTACGGTGACAGAAAAGAAATGGGTTAGCGAAAAATTGTCAGAGTTAGAACTATTAGAGATTTCGATTTCAAAGATTCTTTCTAAAAGTGTGATTTCACAAAACAAAAAAGAGAATTCGGCAAAGTTTATTGAAAAGTTGCAAGAGATTTTTTCTCCTATTCAAGTGAAGTTTAACCGAGAGATTGCAGAGATAAAAAAAAGAGTAAAATACCCGAATGTTAGTATTAATATTCCTCAAAATTTAGAGGGAGAGTACGTTGAAGTAGTACTAAAGTTAAAGAATGGTAAGCAAGCCAAAGAGGTAATTGAGTTTTTAAACTCTAAAAAAGAGCATTTTGAAAATTTAGTAACACTTTTTCAAGGTGGTGGAATAGAGTTGTAAAAAAGAGAAGGTGCTCCTTCTCTTTTGACTTATTTAAAGCTAAGGGTTATATATAAATCTGGTTTTAATGAAAAAGTATTTTTTTACGGTAGGCGATAATTCTCTTAAAAGTTTAGATTCTCGTTATTGGTGATCTGTAGATCTACCCAGATGAAAGGGTAGCGTATTCTTTAAATTTTCCCAATTCAAGATATGGGAATCGTAAGATAAGGTGATAGAGCAATTCAATGTAGAGAGAGTCATTTATTTGCAAAATGATCAATTAATAAACAACAAAGAATATGAAGTGCAAATCGCGCTCAAAAACTTTCAAAACAGAAGGAACGCCTTGTCTTTTGTTCTTTGCTATTATTATAAAAAAAATAATAGATAAAATAGGAATAGGGGGAGAGTTGAAATTATTAAAAGAGTATTCTTTAAGGCAATTTATCGGTCTAATGGTGATATCAACATTATTATTGATGGAAAATATAGATTCGAATATTCTCAATGTTGCCATTCCTCAAATGTCCAAAGTTTTTAATGAACCTGTATTGACTATGAAGCTTGCGATTACGAGTTACATTATTGGAATTGCAGTATTTATACCCATTTGTGGTTGGATATCTGATAAATTCGGGACACAAAAAACACTACTTATTTCAATTACGCTATTTACGCTAATGTCCGCACTATGTGGGATGACGCATACACTACTCTGGATGGTTATTTTCCGCTTACTTCAGGGTGCGAGTGGTGCATTTATGGTGCCTGTGGGAAGACTCTTACTGCTTAAAATTTTTAAAAAAGAGCAGATGGTTAAAGCATATACTCTAATGAGTATGCCAACTCTGATTGGGCCTGTAGTGGCGCCAATATTGGGTGGTTACTTAGTAACGTATTTTAGCTGGAAGTATATCTTTTGGGTAAATATTCCTATTGGGATTGTGGCGTTTCTTTGCACACTAAAATTTATTAAAAACTATAAAGAGGAGCAAGGGAAATTCAATTTAATTACGTTTACTTTTTTAGCTCTTTTTCTCTGCTGTTTTACCTTCTTTTTAGATATAGTAATTGTACCGGGTGCAAACCTAAAAAATATTTTTCTTTTTGGTGTTGGAACAGGGGTATTTGGCGCAATTTACTTTTTTTTAGAAAAAAATACAGATAATCCTGTGATTCGTTATAAACTCTTTAAGCTAAGAACCTTCAAAAGTTGTTTTATTGCTTCATTCATTGTTCGTGCCTCGCTAGGGGGAAGAGCTTTTATATTGGCAATTTTTTTAGAAGTGATATTTGGACTTTCCGCATTTTCTGCTGGGCTTATTTTTATTTGGATGACACTTGGGATGGTTTGTTCGCGAACACTCCTTAGGAAACTGCTCCCACGGTATGGATTTAAAAAAACGATTACCATTGGAAATATTGGAAGCTTCTGCGCTCTTATGATGCTTGCGTGTGTTACTGAGCCAGGGATACTTCTTAGTGCTGCACTGGTAGTCAATGGTATTTTTGCTTCATTTCAATTTATGAGTATGAACGTTTTGTATTATGAAGAGGTTGAATCTGTAGATTATGGATCCGCTGTTAGTGTTGCAACAACATGGCAACAGCTTGGGCTTTCAATTGGGATCATTGTAGCGGCGGGAACGCTTCATTTATTTAGTCTTCACGGAATGAATAAAATGTCATTTCATTTAACATTTTTTATTCTTGCGCTCATTAATTTGAGCTGTCAATTTATGATTGCCAAACTTAAGCCTACAGATGGAGAAAGCTTAATGAAAAAAAAGGGGGAATAGTGTGGAAATTCAAAATTTATCTAAAGAAGAGCGTCATAGAGTTATATTAAAACACCTTTCAAAAAGAAACTTTATTAAGGTGAAAGATTTATCTGAAAAATTGGGTGTTTCCATGGAGACGATTCGACAGGATTTAAGTTATTTAGAAAGTGAACTAAAATTGAGAAAAGTTCACGGTGGTGCCATGCTCATGAAAGAGCCTGGGTTAGAACTATATTTTTCAAAACGTGTATGTCATAATGCGGCCGCAAAGAACGCCATGGCTCAAAAATCGGTTGAATTTGTGACCACAGGAGACACTATTGGTATCGGATCTGGAACGACACTATTACAAATGGCAAATTTGTTAGAAACGGTGAAAGGTATTACGGTTGTGACAAGTTCTATTCCTGTTTTGAATCGCTTAGCTGAATTTAAGCAGTTAGGAAATTTTGATGGAGAAATTTATTTTATTGGTGGAAAAGTAAATGTAAATTTGCTCTCCACATCAGGCAGCTTAACAGAAAAAATGTTTAGGGATGTTTATTTGGATAAATGTTTTTTTTCGTGTGATGCATTATCACCAGAAGGCATATTTGCACATAGCTCCAATGAAGCCTTATTGACCCAGTTATATTTAAAACATGCCTCTAAGGCGATACTTCTTGTCGATTCAAGCAAAATGAATCAACAAAACTTTATTAAAATAGCGAATTGGAGTAAAATTGACACGGTTATCACGGATGGAAAGTGTAGTAAAAAATATGAAGAAATAGTCCAAGAATTCGGAGTAGAGTGGGTTGAAGTTCGAAAACCAAAAATAGAGCAACACTTTGCATAAGCATGACTTCTGGAGAAATGGTCATAGTGCCAAGATAGCGTTTCCTGATAAAATAGCAAATGGATATTCTGTTGTTGGAGAAAAATAGTCTTATCTTAAAAAAACATGGTTTTCTTTTGTAAAAACAAAGGAAAACCAATTTTTTTGAACGTATTAAGAGCAAAGCCAAGTGGTCAAAAGTTTGGCTTGAAAGAGTTGGGACAATTTGATAAGATACACCTATAAAGCAAAGTTAACAATGAGGAGAAATTATGTTTAAGCTGATTACAAAATTTTGCGCACTGCTTATTGTACTGGTTATGGGATTGCTTGTTATTGTTTTTATATGGAGAACCTTACCAACATTAACGGGTTTTGGGGCAAAATTTATTTGGGGAGTAGAATGGAATCCAGTTACAGGGCAGTTTGGTGCGCTAACAGCAATACTGGGAACGCTAGTTACCTCAGTAATTGCCATTATTATTGCAGTCCCCTTTAGCTTTTGGATTTCGGTACTTCTAACCGAGATGCTTCCAACAAAACTCTCTGCATTTTTTTCAAGGGTTATCGAACTTATGGCAGCCATT
>JAPLKR010000022.1 GCA_026387965.1 Fusobacteriota bacterium
GCATTATAGTAATTCCCTGATAGCTCAGTTGGTAGAGCACACGACTGTTAATCGTGTTGTCACAGGTTCAAGCCCTGTTCGGGGAGCCACTGAAATTTCACCGTTATCGGAAGATAACGGTTTTTTATATGTTATCTATTAATTCAAAATGGCGGTAGAGGAGGTTATATAACACTTATGATAGTAGCGATATTAAAGTGTTGAAACTAGATTTTGATACAGATCATATTGGTGGAAGTAATAATAGTGAATCTGAAATAGGAAGCTTGCTAAATGAAGTAGCAGATTTAGGGATAAATATATTTGATACTGCAAGAGGCTATAACTTATCAGAAGAGATATGAGGTAAGCATTTAAAACACCGCTGATTCACTCTTGTATATTCTACAAAAGTTGGTTATGGTATTGACAATGTTTCAGATTGGAGTTATGACTTAATTATTGCAGGAATTAATTTAGCGTGTCAAAATCTTTAAACGGATTATATTGATATCGTCTATTTACACTCATGTTCTAAAGAGATACTTCATAGAGGCGAGGATATTAAGCCGTTCTTAAAATGTCGGCAAGAAGGAAAAATCCGTGATATGGCATATTCGGGAGAGGGTGACGCTGTAAGTTACGCTATCGAGACTAATTAATTTCAAGGAGTTTAATCTTCGGTTAATATTTGTGATCAAAAAAAGGATGAAATTTTATTTACTTTTAGCATCAAATAACGGGCTAGGAGTCATGGCTAAATAGCTACTCGCCATTACCCCTTGGAAGTATAATGAAAGACCAGTTGGACAGTATGTAGAAAATTATTATGTTCGCTTTATGTCTATGGAACTTGAAAAATGCAAGATTGTTTGGCAGAATGCAGCGTTATACTTTTCTGTATTTCAAGAAGTTATTTCTTCAATTATCGCGGGCCCTATCAATGCTGTATATTTTCGAAAAAATTTTAAAATATTAAATATTGGAAAACTCCATTTTGAAGTAGAGAGTTTAGTTAGAAATTGCTTTATACTTCATGTCTTAAATTGGTTTGGAAAAGTATATTTAGGAGGAATATTGAATAATGAGTTACACTATCTAACGGGGAATAAGTATAAGAATAAAAAATTTGACAAAGTAATATTTGCTATTGGATCCTGTGAAAATCATGGAGAACATTTGCCTTTTGGAACCGATACGTTCGTTTCCCATATATTAGCTCAAAAAGTGGCCATGCAAGTTGATGGATTACTTGTACTACCACCTATAAATATTGGATATAGTGGTCATTACGCTGATTTTGCATTTTCACTGTCACTTAAGTCAGAAACACTGATTGCAGTCATTAAAGATATGATTGAATCAGTTATTTCTAATGGAATATCCAAAATATTTGTAATGAATGGGCATGATGGTAATATTGCGCCTATTGAAATCGCTACTCGAGAGATGAAAGTTAAATACCCAGAAGTTAAAATTGCTACATTAGATGCATGGTGGGTGGCTGTGGGCAAATTGATTCCTCGAGGTACTTTTGAAGCATGGAATGGATTAGGTCATGCTGGAGAGGGTGAGACATCGATGGCACTTCAACTTTTTGAAGAATTGGTACAAATGGAGTATGCTAAAGGAGTAGTTCCAGATAATTTAGTTGACCATATTGATATTAAGTGGTTATTTAATGAATTAACAAATTGTGGTGTAACGGGAGATCCAACAAAAGCGACCAAAGAAAAGGGGTGTCTTATGGAGGAGGCTCTTTTGAAACTTTTAGTGGATTTTTTCAAAAAAATGGATGCAAATAATTGGAATTATTCATCAACGGTAACTTTGAGTTGATTTATTAAGAAAAATTACATCACAGAATGCCAGAAATATGGTATAATATAAGACAGTAAAGTTATTAATCGGCAAAGCCGAAGAGATGAGGTAAAATGAAACCAATTGTAGCCATTGTAGGTAGACCAAATGTTGGGAAATCAACACTGTTTAATAAATTAGTTGGAGATAAAATAGCGATTGTTGAGAATATTCCTGGAGTAACACGGGATAGGCTTTATCGCGATTGTGAGTGGCAAGGTAAAGAATTTCTTCTTGTCGATACAGGAGGGCTTGAACCAAATAACAAAGAATTTTTGATGGAAAAAATAAAGTTTCAAGCAAAAATTGCCATTGATGAAGCAGATACAGTTATTTTTGTAGTGGACGGGACAGCCGGAGTAACAGCATTAGATGAAGATATTGCTGTTGTTCTCAGAAGTTCTCATAAGAAAATTATAGTAGCTGTAAACAAAGTAGATTCAAAAGATAGAGAGGATTTAAGGTTTGAATTTTATGCATTGGGATTTGAAGAGGTTATCGCAGTTTCGGCCGAACATAAGAATAACCTGGGGGATTTACTAGATATTGCGCTTAGTAATATAAATATGCAAGAATTTATAGATCCTGATGGAATCAAAATTGCGATTGTTGGAAAACCAAATGCAGGAAAATCTTCTTTAACTAATGCGCTATGTAATGAGGAGAGAACCATTGTAAGTCCTATTGCAGGAACGACTCGAGATGCGATTGATACTACGATAAAATACAAAAATCAAGACTTCGTACTGATTGATACTGCAGGAATTCGTAGAAAATCAAAAGTAGAAGAGGATTTAGAATATTATTCTGTACTTCGTGCAATTAAAGCAATTAAGCGGGCGGATGTTGTTATTTTAATGATTGATGCAATAGAAGGGCTTACAGAGCAAGATAAAAAAATTGCTGGACTTATACATGATGAAAATAAGCCCGTAATTGTAACGGTTAATAAGTGGGATTTGATTACAAAAGATAATTTCACTATGAATGAGTTTACAAAAGAGTTTAAGGCAGAACTACTATTTTTGCAATATGCCCCAATTATGTTTATCTCTGCGTTGACACGTCAACGCATTACGACAGTTCTTGATAAATCACAAGAGCTATTTACTGAGTATCATAAGCGTATTTCAACTGGAATACTCAATAATGTACTTCATGAAATTACAACAGTAAGACAAGTGCCAACTCGTAAGGGACAAGTGGTTAAAATTAAGTATATTACACAAATTGGTGAAGCGCCACCTACGTTTGCACTATTTGCAAATAAACCAGAGCTTATCCATTTCTCATATTTACGATATTTAGAAAATCAATTTAGAGAGTATTTTGGATTTGATGGCGTACCGATCAAATTTGTACTTCGAGGTAAAAACGAAAAAGTAAATAACTAAAAAGTAGAGATTCTTCTCTACTTTTTTGATAGAATATTCGAGTTTGTATTTCTTATAGTGGGATGAATTTATCACTTATTAAAAATACTTGCGTTATGAAATGTAGCTAAAAAAAATTAAAAAAGTATTTGACAAAAATCATGCTTTATGGTAAAATTACTATTGTTGCGAGGGAAATATTTCCTAAGCGTGACGTGCCCCTTTAGCTCAGTTGGCTAGAGCAACTGACTTGTAATCAGTAGGTCGTTGGTTCGACTCCGACAAGAGGCACCATAAGTGGTGAGATTCCCGAGTGGTTAAAGGGATCAGACTGTAAATCTGACGGCTCAGCCTTCGAAGGTTCGAATCCTTCTCTCACCACCATTTTAAGAGCGTAGCTCTTTTTTTTTATATATTATTCAAGTTTGCTTGCATGGCTCAGTGGTAGAGCACTTCCATGGTAAGGAAGGGGTCACCGGTTCAAGTCCGGTTGTGAGCTCCATTTTTAAACACAACTACCCTATGAATGTAGTTGTTAATTTATACTTTTTGTGGTATACTGAAAAGGTAATTAATTAATTAAGTTTGTCACTATTTTTTAGGAGGAATTAACAAAAATGGCTAAAGAGAAATTTGACAGAAGTAAAGAACACGTAAACATCGGAACAATCGGTCACGTAGACCA
>JAPLKR010000030.1 GCA_026387965.1 Fusobacteriota bacterium
TAATCACAGTTTGTTCGTAGGTTAAACTTGTGTCCGCGATGATACTTAAGATATTTTCCATATTCAACTCCTGAATTTCCTGAATTTGTTAATATTAACTAATAGTATTATAACATTATTAAAGTGTTAATTCAAGAAACAATATAAAAATAATGTGTTGTAAGTGGTGAAAATTATGCTACAATAGTGAAAGAGAAGAGGTTGAAATGGAAGAAGAAAAAATAACGTTACTTGTCTCGTCTGAATTTGATAAGTGTATAAAAATAATCTTAAGTCAGCCGAAAAGTAAGATAGGTAAGTATAAACGAATAGTTGTAAATTATATTGGTGAGTTAAAAAAATTTCAATTTGAAAAATATACCGAGACACAAGTTTTTCATGAAAATATTGACCCGGATTCCATAAAACAGAAAATAGAAACTCTTTTTTTTAGCGAGTTCAGTCAGCTAAATATTTGGACAGAGCAGACACACTATCACTATATTTTAAATATAAAGGGTAAAGTGAATGTTAGTAAGAAAAAACTTGAGAAAAAAATTGAAATTTTGGAAAAAAACAATAGAGAAAAGAGATATATTCTTGAAGAGGGCATTAAAATTGCTCCGCTAATAGATTTAGGGATTTTGACAAGTGAAGGGAAGATAGTGAATAAACAGTTTGATAAATTTAAGCAGGTTAACCGCTTTATTGAGCAAATTGATGACGCAATTTCAAAGTATCCAAGTAAAGAGATTAAAATTGTAGATTTTGGGTGTGGGAAATCCTATCTAACATTTATTTTGTATTACTATCTAACAGAAATCAAAGGCAAAACTGCTTATATTACGGGTCTTGATTTAAAAGAAGATGTTATTAAAAAATGTAATTTAACAGCTGAAAAATATGGATACGTAAATTTGAAATTTTTAGTAGGTGATATTGAAAGTTTTAAGAGCGAAGATTGCATCGACATGGTAATATCGCTTCATGCATGTGATACTGCAACAGACTATGCCATCTATCATGCCATTAGTTGGGGCGCAAAAATGATTTTTTCAATTCCTTGCTGCCAACACGAGTTGAATTTTCAAATGGAGGCCAAAAGTAGCCTTATTGGTCGTTACGGGCTATTAAAAGAGAAATTTTGTTCACTCGCAACGGATACACTTCGAGGTGCGTTACTTGAGTACAACGGATACCAAACACAGATGTTAGAATTTGTAGATTTATCTCATTCGCCAAAAAATATTTTAATTAGGGCTATTAAGCAAGAGCGTGAGATATCGCAGGAGCAAAAAGAAAAAATAAAAAGCGAGATAGAAGTATTTAATACTGAGTATGGCTTTTTGCCAAAATTATATACGCTATTAATGAAGTAGTATTTCAAATGAATGGAGGGGCCATGAGTAAAGGGAAGCCAAGAGAGAGTTTTAAGCGAAAACGTAGTGCTTTTAGAGAATTTTATTATTCAATGATTCTACTTGGAATTATTATTGGGGCAATAATTCCTTTGTTTATCAGCGAACTCGCAACAACACAAGTGAATATGGAGAGAATGTTTTTTTTGTTTTGTATTGGGGTGGGAATGCTCATCGGCTTGGCTAATTATGGGATTTTCAAAATTTTTATTCAAAAAGAGTTGAAGCGATTAAAAAGTGCCATGGACGAGGTAGGAAAACTTTCGTATGGAGGTGTGGCAGATGTAAAGCGCGAGGACTACACTCTTGAAGTTTCTAGTGCGGATTTAATAGGAGAAGTACAAGAGAGTTTTAACGAGATTACAGATAATATTTTAACTCAACTTGAACTTAGTGAACAAATAAAGCAATTTCAAGAAAGTCTTGCAAAAGAGATGGAACTAGAAGTACTGTCCTATACGATTGCGCATCAATTTTTAAAAATAACAAAATCTCAATGTGTGTGTGTGTACGCTAAAATTGGGGAGAATTTAAAACTTGTAGGTAAAGATGGACTTGACTCACCTTTTAATTTTGTTAAAGAGAGTAATGAATTGTTAAAATTATTTTCACTTATGAAAGAGACAAAAATTATTGAATATAAAAAACTTGGAGATGTTCCAATAGAATTTTTCGATGGAAATTTTGATGCCAAATACAGTTCAACTCATATCAGAGGTATTCCAATTTTTGAGAGAAATGGAAGTTTAATAGGTCTGATTGTTATGTGCGGACAGTTTGAAGAAATTTCAAATTATGAAAAGAAAAAGCTCTTTCACTATCTGTACCATACGGCACTTTACTTTCAAAATGTGCTGCTACATACCCAACTTATAGAAATAGCTGAAATTGACGGACTAACACAAGTGTATAATCGTATGTTTGGTATGAAGTATATAGAAGAAGCATATAAATGGGTGACAATGAAGGGTAAAGAAATGTCTATCATTATGTTGGATATTGATTTTTTTAAAAAAATCAACGATACATATGGACACGCTTGCGGTGACTTTGTACTAAAAGAAACGGCGGTTCTTCTTTCGGAAGATTTAAGAACACGAGATATTGTATGCCGTTATGGAGGCGAAGAGTTTCTAATTGCGTTAGAAGGTAGCGATTTAGAAAATAGTGTAAAAATAGCGGAGAGAATTCGCCATAAAATTGAGGTTCAACAGTTTAAGTATCTGGAAGATAGTATAAAAGTGAGTGTTAGTATTGGTTTAACTAATATTATTAAAAATGATGAAGGCTGTGTTGAGTGTGCAATAAAATTCGCAGATAAGGCTCTCTATGTAGCAAAAGGAAAAGGCAAAAATCGTACTATTGTGTATGATAAAGGTGAGTTTCAGACAATTGAAGGGTATTAAAAAAGATGGGGCCTTGTTGGCTCCATCTTTACTTTAGATTAAAGAAATTCTCTATAATTTCAGAATTTATAACCTTAATACGGATATTTTCGATAGGATTAGGAGAACATATAGCAATGGGAAGTGTGAAATTAAGATAAGTTTGAAATAGATAATAATTCTTCTCCTGTTCTGTAACAATGTAGTGAGTTTCGCCTTGTTGATTCACAGTGAAACTACTTAAGGGCTTAGAGAGTCCGGTACCGATACATTTTAAAAAAGCCTCCTTTAAAGTCCAATATTCAAAAAATCTTGTTGAGGGGTTAAGATGATTTAAAATATCTAAGTTTTCTTCAGATGAAAAAAATCGTTTAGCGATCTCTAAATCAATAGCTTTATTTTCTTCGATATCAACCCCAATTTCATAGGTGTCAATGGCCATTACAATGGTGTTTTTTGAATTGGATAAGTTGAAGTAAATAGGTATATTTTCCAGATAAGGTTTTCCTTGTTTACCTATGGAATAAACAATGTTGGCATGTGGAATGTTAAGTGTTTTAGACAAGATATAGCGTTNNNNGATATAGCGTTGAAAAAGTAGAGAATAGAGTTTTGCCACTTTATGATGGTCTTGATAGAGCCGGCATACACGCTCTTGTTCAGAAATAGAGAGAAAGTTTAGTAGTTTTTTTTTATCTAACCAGTGTGCATTTTGATCAAATGAAAAATGAAAAATGTCCATAGAGACTCCTTTAAGGGATTATTATTCATATTATATTGGAAAAAAAATTAAAAAACAAGTAAAGAAGAGGCGATTCATAAAATGAGGGTATAATATTTTATCATAAAATGGTATAATGAATTAAAAATAATAAGGAGAATTCGATGATTATCAATTTCCTTTCAGGAGTAAAATGGCATAAAATTTTCAAAAAAATCACAAAAATATTCAAAAAGGAAAATTAAGATGGGCGTTGAACTAAGCTTAGGTTTTATTGCAGTAATACTTGTAGTTGTATGTGTGTTAATGATTTTTTTGTTAAAAAAAAATCAAGTGGATAAAATAATAGAACAAATGAGAGTTTTAGAAGAAAGTGAGCGTAACTTTTTAGAAAGTGTTAATTTGAAAATTGACAAAACACTTCTTGAAGGTTTTTTAACAACACATAAAACACTTCAAGAAAATAGTGAGAAAAATATAGAAAAAACTAATAAATTTGAACTTAAATTGTCCAGTGATTTTCAGACTCTGTCAAATCATGTAGAGAAAAAATTAATAGAGTTTAGAGAGAGCATGCAACTGAGCTTAAAACGAGATTTTGAGCACTTAAGCACATTAGTTGAAAATCGATTAGATAGGATTAACGCGAAAGTAGAAGAGCGTTTAAATGAGGGATTTGAAAAAACAAAGCAAACATTTACATCAATACTTGAGAGACTTTCTAAAATTGATGAAGCTCAAAAAAAAATAGATGGCTTATCGACAGAAATTATCTCACTTCAAGATATTTTGACGGATAAAAAAAGCCGTGGAATTTTTGGAGAAGTCCAGCTTGCTAATATATTAAAAACGGTTTTTGGAGAGAAAAACAGTGAATTTTATCGTCTACAACATAAGTTGTCGAATCATTTAATTGTAGATGCATTTTTATTTCTTCCAGCACCGATGGGAAGTATTGCCATTGACTCGAAATTTCCTTTGGAAAATTATAAAAAAATGGTGGATAGTACTCTAAGTAACGATGTTCGTGAAAATGCTACAAAAGAATTTAAAATAAATATTAAGAAACATATTAACGACATTGCTACGAAATATATTATTTTAGGAGAGACTGCGAGCGAAGCCTTTATGTTTATCCCTGCAGAGGCAATATTTGCTGAAATTCACGCACACCATTCGGATATTATTGAATATTCTCACAATAAAAGAGTTTGGATTGCGTCCCCTACGACCTTAATGGCGATGCTTACGACGGTTCAGGTACTACTGAGTAATGCAAAAAGGGAAGAGTATGCTCATATTATTCAACTGGAGTTAAAAAAACTTGCTGAAGAATTTATGCGGTATGAAACAAGATGGAATACACTTTCAAAGCACATGGATACTGTCTATAAGGATGTCAAAGATATTCATATAACTACTGAAAAAATAGGTAGAAAATTTGTGTCAATTTCAGAAGTTGAAATTGAGAAGTTTGAAATAACGGAAAAGGACATATAAAGATATGATTAATAATCTTTTTAAAAAGGTTTGGAATGCAAATGCAAACAATTTAAATGGAATTAAGAAGTTTTTGTTACTTATGGCACGTGTTGGTCTGTTGACGTACCGTGGGTTTTTAGATGATCGTTGTATGTTGACCTCTTCGGGACTCACTTATTATACGCTGCTGGGGCTGCTTCCAGCATTTGGAATTTTCATCTCTATTACGCGAGGGTTTGGTTTGAGTGATGTACTTAAAGAAGCACTTTTAAAGCACTTTTGGCAATATGATGGGGTTATCAATAACATATTTATGTATGCGACTAATATTATTTATGTGAATTCGCATAATATCATTATCACGGTTTTTGGGATACTTTTTGTATTTTGGGCTGTTGTGAGAATACTTGGAAGTATTGAAGTAGCGATTAACGATGTATGGCGTGTTAAGGTTACGCGTTCAGCTGTGAGACGATATACAACTTACGTAGTGATTATTATTTTAATTCCTTTACTTATTATACTTTTTTTGAATTTCGATCATATGTTAGAGAGAGAGATTCAAAAGTTAATGAGGGGAGTTACATTTTTTAATCTTGGCGAAATTTTAGCGTTACATTTTTTTAATATACTCAACTTGCTTTTTATCTGTTTTATATTTGTATTGATGTATACTCTTTTTCCAAATACAAAAGTAAAATTTTCTGCAGCTTTTGCTTCAAGTATTATAACTTGCTTCATTTATCTTGCTATTCAGACAATATATGTGAAAATCCAGGTGATGTCGATTCACTATAGTGTGGTTTATGGCTCTATTGCTATTATCCCTCTTTTTATATTTTGGATGAGGGTAAATTGGCTGATTATCATGATTGGTGCAGAACTCACATATGCTTTTCAAAATGTATTTACCTATGAGTATCATTATTTTGAAAGAGAGCTAAGTTCAAGTACCAAGCGGGTTTTACATCTGTTTATTTTACATAAAATCATCAAACAATTTGAGCTCAATGAGACAAAATGGGACTATGTGGAATTTTCAAAAAGTTTCAAAATGCCATCGAAGCTAACCAATGGGATTTTAGAAAACCTTATGGAGGCGATGTTAATTGTAAAAGTTGTGGATGAAGCAACTCAAAAGACGACCTATCTTCCAGCGCAAGATATTAATCAAATGAGTATTTCGAGTGTGTATAATTCCTTAGAAAATTCTGGTGAGGATTTAATTTTAAAATATATTGAAAATAAAGATCTTCAAAATATTATTCGTTGTGTTAATGGTCTTCATTATACTATTCTGGAGTCAAAATACAATCAACTCTTGAAGGATTTTTAGGAGGGTAAAATGAATATTGCAACACTGGTTAATTTAGTAAATAAAGAATTTCCTTTGCTTGTTAAAATTAGAAGAGCCATACACTGCGAACCTGAACTCAGTGGAGAAGAGTATAAAACACAAAAGATGATTATTACGTTACTAACCGAGTGGGGGATCGAACATAAAGTATGTGCCAAAACGGGTGTTCTTGCACTCATTCGTGGAAATGGCCGCTTAGAAAAATGCATTGGTCTTCGAGCAGATATGGACGCACTGCCGATGCAAGATTTGAAAAATGTAGAGTATGCTTCTAAGATACCCGGTGTGGCACATGCTTGTGGCCATGATGCACATACTGCGATACTGCTCATTGTGGCGAAAATTTTGCAAGAAATTCGTGGCCAAATCGACGGTGATGTTAAATTGTTTTTTCAACCTGCTGAAGAGAAAGGTGGAGGTGCTTATCCAATGATTTGTGAAGGCGCGTTAGAATCGCCTTCAGTGAACGCCCTGATTGGCCTACATATGTCAGGAAGACTCGAGGTAGGTAAAATTGGATTTCAATCGAAAATTGTATGTGCTTCAAGTCGGCAAATTGAAATTGAAATTCAAGGTGTATCTGCACATGGAGCGACCCCAGAAAGTGGCATCGATGCCATTGTGGTGGCATGTCATGTTGTGGTAGCCCTTCAAACCGCCATTAGTCGATATAAATCGGCACTTTCGCCTGTAGTGTTAACCTTTGGCATGATACAAGGAGGAACTAAAGAAAATATTATTGCAAATTCAGTGGTGCTGCGAGGCACTATGCGCACCCATGATGAGAGTATTGAGACACTAATGATTGAAAGAATAACAAAAATCATTGAAGGTGTTTGTGAAGGATTTGGTTCAAAATCAAGCATAACTATTAAACAAGGCTACCCTCTTTTGAGAAATAATAGTGAAATGGTGGAACTTCTAAAACACAGTGCAAAGCAAATTGTTGGTGAAAATAGTGTGGTAGAGCTACCGCCAAGTATGGGAGGCGAAGATTTTGCATTTTTTTCAAAATTAAAGCCGACTGTATTTTATCGGGTTGGTGCTCAAAATAGCAGTAAAGGCATCTCGTGCAGTGAGCATATGAGTTGCTACGATATTGACGAAGAGGCCCTTAGAGTGGCAGTAAAGGTACAAATATTAGCGGTTTTGAACTACTTTTCTAAATAGGGGGCGCAATGGAAAAAATATTTTATGAAAAAATACTTTATCGTATGTCTGAAGCTGTTTTTTTACTTGATAGTTCTGGCACTTTTCTTTTTTCAAATCATAAGGGCGAAGAAATGTTTCGAACGCTACCAGGGAAATTAAAAGGGAAAAATTTTAATGATTTTTTTTCTGAACCCGTTGTAAGCCGTTTTTTAAGAACCATCAAAATAGTGTTAGGGCGTGGAGAGACAATCAAACGTGAGATTGAAACTCGAATAGATGGTATTGATTATATTATTGATATTACAATTACAGGCTTTGATTTCGAAGAGGACTTTGGAAAAAATGTGGTGTTATGTACAGCAAATGATGTGACCAAAGATAGAAAAGAGAAAGTGAGATTTAATAATTTCGAGCATTTCATGAATTTTTCAAGTCAAGGTTTTGTCGTTTTGAACATGGCGTGGGAGATAATTTATGCCAACCCTGCATTTTGCAAGATACTCAAATTCAACACAGCTTCAGAGTGTTATTTGAAGAAAATATCAGATTATTATTCATTAAATAGTAGAAAGAAGTTTGAAGATCGTGGGAGAACATCTCTTGAGCATAGTGGTAAATGGAGTGGAGAGTTAGCGCTTTATGATACTCATGGTCAAGAAATATTAACTGCAGAATCTTATTTTATCATTAAAGATAAAAATGGACGTCCTAAATATTATGCGAATATTGTGGCGGACATATCGGATAAAAAAATGATGCAAGGAGAAATACTAAAATATCAACAAAATTTGGAAAAACTTATTGAAGAGAGAACTGAGCAACTGCTCCGACTTAATACACAGTTAAATGATTTATATATTCAACTGACAGAGGCGTCAATTAGAGATCCTTTAACAGAGCTCTATAATCGAAGTTATGTTAATCAATTTCTTAAAAAAACTATGACTGAGCTTAATTGGAATCATTTTATCAAGATTGATATTGATCGTTTTGGAGAGATTAACCAAGAATATGGCTATGAAGTGGGAGATCGAGTCCTTAAAAAAATAGCTAAATTAATTAAGGATTTGTTTGGGCTTGAGGCTCTCTGCGCGCGTTTTGATAGCAATGCATTTTTAGTCATGGTCAATATGGAAAATGATGTGGTGATGCGACTTGCTGATACGCTTAGAACTAAAGTAAAAATGATGCCACTCTGCTATGAAAATGCTGAGTTTTATACTTCAGTATCTCTTGGAATTTATTACTCAGTGATGCAAACTGAAAATATTGCAAATGCCATAAAAATGGCTGCTCGTATGTTGTATAAGGCAAAAACTCAGGGGACAAATCAAGTAGAGTATCGCAGAGTGTGAAATAACATAATTTTTTTTTGACTAAATGAGTAAATGTTTACTATAATAGAGTGGGAAGAAAATGTGCAAAACAACCATTTAGAGAATTCTAAGTGGTTGTTTTCGATTTTAGGAGGTAATTTGATAGAGATTAACGGCGTGTCTAAATGTTATCAAAATGGAAAGAAGCAAGCTTTAAAAGAGATTTCGTTTCATATTAAAGCCCAGGAGTTTGTGGCACTTCTTGGACAAAATGGTGCGGGAAAAACGACACTCATTAATATACTGGGCGGAAACGTGAAAAAAGATAGTGGAGAGATTAAGATTGCAGGGTTAAACCTCGAACACCAAGAGTTACTTACCAAAAGAAAGCTTGGCATAGTGCCACAAGAAATTAGTATTGATTTTAATTTTACAATTTTTGAAATATTAAAATTTCAATGTGGGTATTTTGGAAAAAAATTTGATAAAGATTATGCAGAATATCTCTTGGAAAAATTAAGTTTGAGCGATAAAAAGCATGTGCGTGGGCGATTTTTGTCCGGGGGAATGAAAAGGCGGTTATTAATAGCTAAGGCTTTGATACATAACCCTGAAATTATTATTCTAGATGAACCTACTGCGGGTGTGGATATTGAACTGAGACACTCACTTTATGAATTTTTAAATGAACTGCGCCAAATGGGGAAAACAATTATTTTAACAACTCATTATCTTGAAGAGGCGGAAAAATTATGTGATAGAATAATTATGATCAAAGATGGAGAAGTGATAGCGGACGAGTCCAAACATATTTTGATGCAAAAATATGCCAATAAGCAAGTAATCACGGTGATGTTTGAAGAGGGATTTAATCCGTTTGAGTCGATACTTTTTGAATATGAAATATCTATTGAAGGTCAAGAACTATCGATACATTTTCATAAGTCGAAATTAGCCACAGTATTGAAAAAATTAACAAAACTTCCTGTAATACTTGAGACACTCTCCATTACACAAGCTAATTTGGAAGATGTTTTTTTACACTTAACACAAAGAGAGGAGACGTGATGCAATTTATATATAATCCTTTAGGTATGTGGACATTAATGAAGCGAGAAGTTCATCGTTTTTTAAAAGTATATTTACAAACCGTGATATCCACCCTTATTTCAAATTTACTGTATCTTGCGATATTTGGAGGGACACTCTCAAGCCGTCATATAACGATTGGTCATGTTGGATATTTGAAATTTCTTGTTCCGGGACTATGTGTTATGGGTGTTATTCTTTCTTCATTTCAAAATCCTTCATTTTCTATTGTCGCACATAAATTTCAAAATACGATTATGGATTTCAACTCTTATCCGCTTTCACATTTTGAAAAATTAGTTGGGTTCATCTTTGGAGGGACGTGCAGAGGCATTCTCATTGGAGGTGTAACCTATCTAGCGACGATACCTTTTGCTGGGGCATGGATGGTACATCCGATCTGGTTTTTTATCTCACTTGTTTTTGTGGGTATTACATTTTCAGCTATTGGAGTTATTTCAGGTCTTTGTGTTAAAACTTTTGAGGGAACTAATTTTTTTCTTTCCATAATTTTAACTCCGATTACGTATTTAGCGGGAGTATTCTTTCAAGTTTCATCGCTTCCTGGGGTACTTTCTAAAATAGCACTGTTTAACCCACTTTTTCCGTTAGTGAGCTCAGTAAGATATATGTATTTAGGTGTGAGTGAGGGAAATATAGTGATAAATATCAGTTATGCACTAGGCGTAATGTTTTTCTTTTGCATTGTTGCGTACATTTTTATACAAAAAGGAATTGGACTGAAATATTAATAATTTTGAAAGAGGGTATATGGGAAGTTGGCAGCTTTGGGCAGTGTTGTCGGCAATTTTTGCTGCATTGACAGCAATTTTTGCCAAAATTGGTGTCAGTGAAATTAATTCGAATTTAGCGACATTTATTAGGACACTGGTAGTAGTGGTAATTTTGATCGGAATACTTTTATGTACGAAGCAATTTAATTTAAATGAAATACTACATATAAAATCTAAAACATTTTTATTTTTAATACTTTCGGGTATTGGAACAGGCGCTTCATGGATATGTTATTTTTACGCACTTAAAATTGGTGAGGCCGCTAAAGTGGCCCCAGTGGATAAACTAAGCGTTGTATTTGTCGCGATATTTGGGGTACTTTTTTTAGGTGAAACGCTCAATATCATTAATTGGATTGGTATTATTTTTATCGTTCTCGGAGTAATACTGACATTATTTTAAAGAAAAAAGAGCTCTTCCTTAAAGCGAGGAGAGCTCTTTTGCTTTATGAATTTTAATGGATACCATCGTAGCCCAAAGTGCACAGAGTAGAATGATTGCTCCTCCGATTACAATTCTAAAATTAGGGATTTCATGAAGTAAAATAATGGCTAAAATAATTCCATATACTGGCTCAAGTGTCAGAACAATATTGGCTTTTTGTGCCGATACACTTTTGAGACCACTAATGAATAAGGTATTGGCCCCACCTGTGAAAACAACCCCTAAGATGATAAGCATCATCCATTCGTAGGGCGTTGCAGTCACAATATCTTTTACTGCAAATGGAAGAGTAATGAGCCCTGCGGCCAAGAATTGATAAAAACAGACGACGGTTGTAGGGTATTTTGAAACAAAGCTTCGACATTGAATGGTAACAAGTGCTGTGACAAATGCAGAAAGGACACCGAGTAAAAGGCCTAAAGTATTGGCATTTTTCAAACTAAAATGTGGTGCAACTAAAAAAGCACCAAAGAAGGTGATAATGGCAATTAAAATATCAATTTTAACAATTTTTTCTTTAAAGAACAGAGGTTCTAAAAATGTTGTAAAAATAGTCACCGTAGCATAGGCGATAAGCCCAATTGAAACAGAAGAGATTTTAATTGACTCAAAAAAGCAGTACCAAGTAATGGCAAGGAGTATACCAGAAAAAATAATATTTCTAAAATCTTTTTTACTTTCAATTTTAAAAGGAACTTTCCAGTAAGCCATACAAAGCCAAAGAAAAGGAAGTGCCCAAAAACAGCGCATACAGACGATTCCAATGGCGGAAGTACCCAGAAATTTTGCAAAAAGCCCTGTAATACCGAACATTAATACTGAAATATGAATTTTTTTCATAAATTACCTC
This sequence comes from Fusobacteriota bacterium, assembly GCA_026387965.1. Classification (GTDB taxonomy): domain Bacteria; phylum Fusobacteriota; class Fusobacteriia; order JAPLKR01; family JAPLKR01; genus JAPLKR01. The sequence continues at coordinate 11,989 of JAPLKR010000030.1, forward strand.
AACTTACTTAATGGGAATTGCCAAAGGTAAGTTAGCCGCGGATTAATCGACAAATACAAAGTGGCTAACTTATAAAGCTACTTGGTATCAATTATATCATAAATTTAACAAATTATGAAACAATAAACAATAGTAAAATGACTTTACAATTTAGCGAGAAAAAGGTAAGATGATGATATAGATATGTGAAAAAAATGTGACTTAGGAGTGATAATGAGGAAAAGCTTAGTAATGTTAGCTGGACTAGGACTCTCTATAGGAGTTTTTGCGGCCAACCAAGAGATTGATTTTGGCGTTTTTGCAAGTAGTAGTATGACAAGTTATGGAAATGGTAATTTTACAAATAATGGGAACCCAATGGGGGAGTATTTAGGGTATAAGGACTCAATTGATAAAGCAAGTTACGTTCATGGGCTGCTGAGCTATAGCGGTTATCAATCAAATACCAACGATGAAAGTTCTACTACATATCCAAGATCGGGACTTGCGAGGAATAATCAATTAAAAGTTTCAGCTATTTATGGCTATAATATACAAAAGGAACTGCTAATGCCAGTGCCAACTTATATAGAATTAGGCGTTGGATATGGTAATTGGAATTTAGCTGCGCAAAGTGAGAACTATAATTACCCTTCACAAATAAATTTTAATTGGTTTTATGTACCGATTGGACTGAGTATTGTGAATAGTGTAGGTGGTACGACCTATACGTTAAAAGGGGGAGCTCTTGTAGAAGTGGGTGGCTTAGCAAATTATAATAGCTTTGTGTATTTTCCTACGAGTAGTTCAACAGGACAAAATATTGCCTCTAATTCGGTTAATTTAGACTTAACATTTGGCTATTATGCCAATTTTGAGACAGCTTATCAGTTATCATCTAGTTGGATTTTGAAGTGGGATTTGTACTATATGAATACGCCACTTCAAACAACAGGAAATATGCAAGGAATTGATGGGTATACTTTAGGGACTTTTAATAATCAAAATGCCGGAGTGGCCTGTTCACTCGGATATCAATTCTAGGAGGCTATGTGAAAAGAATTTTATTGCTTGTTTCTTTTGGGTTAACGTCGGTTGCGTTATTTGCCGGGAGTTTGAATAATACCATTAAAATTTACAGTGGTGGACAATTTATCAATTATCAAGAAGATATTGCCAGTCAAGAGAGTGGTGCACTACCTAATTTTGGGATCTATGGAGAACATAATTTTTCAAAATATAGTAAAATAACGGGGGAATTTGACTATCAAAGCGGAAGCTTAACATATAATGGGACAACACAAGACGGAAATACTGTTTGTATTAATTCTGCTAACCACAGTTTTTATACGGGATTTGTAACGTATCAAGTGAATATCAGTCCGATGTTTAGTATTCCATTTCTCACCTATGCTTATATGGGGGTGGGTGAAAGTTTATGGCTGAGAGCGACCGATGCACAAAGTAGAATGGGTGATTATCAGGAAAATTACCGTTATATGTATCTGCCTATTGGAATGGATGTTACCATACCAGTTAATGAAAAATTAACACTGATTCCTCAAGTTGAAGTTGATTATATATTCAATGGTACGATGACTGCCTTTCTGTCAAAATTTGGATCACCTTTTGTAGATAACACAGTTCAACTGGGTTCTAGTTATGGGTATAAACTCTCGATAGAAGGCGATTATGCTTTCAATGAGAGGCTGATGTTGTTTGCCAAGCCATACTATCAATTTATAAAACTTAACCAGAGTAATTATGTGAATTTTGGTGGTGGGTACTTCCGTGAACCTTCAAGTGGAACCAATATATGGGGCGTACAAGCAGGTATTGGAATAAACTTTTAAGGGCTATCGGTTCAAATAATATTAAGTTGATAAAAAATATGAATTTAGAATATGATGCCGTATCAAATCGTTAGGAGGGATTATGAAAAAAAATATTATACTTATCGTATCATGCTTCATGATATTTGCTAGCATGGGTTTTGCACGTGCGGGTGTCTCCCTTGATACATTTTACACACTTCCAGGTGTTTCACTAAAACTTGCTAACTATGAAATTGATAACAAGTATTCAGATTATATAAGTTTTGGAATTGGTTTCCCTTATGGAAAAGCGGAGTTGGGACAACAGTGGAAAATAGGCAACGCACCTTTTAGAATTGGAGTGGTGGAAGGGGCAGTGACATCTTTTATTTTACAAGGGTATTATATAGCGCCATCCCTGCAATATGATATTTCTAATAATTTTACTTTAAGCGCATATATTGGGGCGATGTATGCAAACTCACCTTTTGGTGATGCTATTGGATCTGCTATTATCAATTCATTTACAGGAAGTAACCAAAACACTTCAATAAGTTATCAATGGCTTGGTGTGGGTGGAATATCACTCTCGGGATATTTTTAAAATTATAAATGACCTTGCATAGTTTATGCGAGGCCATTTATTTTTACTCTCTAAAGGTATTAATACAAAATTCGATTATCTCATTGTGATTGATATCCGTGAGAAGTAGGCAGTTATTTTCTTTGCCAAGTATTTCGTGGAAATCAATAACAGTCTGCCCTAGTGTAAGTGCGCCACATGTTTCCACGGCGGCATAGCACTCTCTTTCGATGAACATATCAGGGCAGATAAGATACGCTAGTGCTGTAGCCCCATAAAGTGAGATGCCACCAAATTCCCAGTGGCTTTTTTCTTTTTCAAGTAACTTTTTACTCGCTTGAAATATGAGTTTTGAGTGGGTGGTATAAAAGTGCGCAAACTTATCAATTTCATAGGGAGAAAATATGGCTTTATGTATCACATCGAGACCACAGAGAACAATAGGAATCCCACACTCAAAGATAAAATTTGCACTATGGCTATCTTGGTGAATGGAGTATTCTGATGATGGAGTAATATCTCCACCAATATAAGCACCTCCCGCTATAACAATTTTTTCGATACATGATTTTATTTCAGGGTATTTTTTAATAAGATTTGAATATTTATTCAAGTTTCCCGTTGCGACAAGAGTAATTTTTTCACTACTTGAGAGCAAAATATTTTTTAGAAAATCAAGACTGCTTTCATTTGTCTTGCGAAGCTGAATAGAGCCAGTATCGGCGATATTTTCAAAGACAGAGTGCGTGATGTAGGGAATATTAGAAACCGCATCAGAATAATCAATTGAAATTTCGGGTAAAGGGTGAAAATACGATAGGTATTTCTTACTTTCGATTTCAATATTTTCGTATGAATTAGAGAGTGTAGCACAGATAGCGATAAGATTAATTTCAGCTTTTTTGCTTGCGATACCAATCATGATTAAATCATCTAAATCCAAATAACAATCGATAATAACATGTTTCTTCATAAGACTCCTTAGAATTTAGTTAATAGTACTGCGAATTATTCCTCGACCAGTTCAGTTTCTGCTGTCTCTTTCATAGGACTCGTTGCGCCAAAAAGGGCGTTAGCACCATTGAACTAACCCTACAAAATAATAAACCTCTTTTTGGATGTTTAATGTGCACACTATTGCGTCATTTATTTTGGAATAAGTAAGCTTTTGTACTATTATTCTTAGTATACGATTTTTTTCTAATAACGTCAAATCCGTCGACACTTGCCATGAGTTATCTGGACACCGTCTCGTTAGAAATATTCTTTACATCTATAACTTCTTTCAAAATCAGTAAAAGTATAGATAGAGACCCTCTATATAAAATTAAATTAATACTATTTTCGTCATTTGCGGGTAGCGATGTTATTGAAGTTTGTGGTATCATAATGATATTACATGGAGTTGGGCAACGATTCGACCCAATTCTACAGCGGGCTATTTATATACTGAAGCAGAAACTAATTTCGGCTATATTTCTATTGGATTTGAAAAACAAGATGGCACCAAAATTGGCACTGCAGGGCTTTATGGGTATATTGATATTTTATACCCGAAGAGCTGGTACAATATGAATTTAAATGATGGATCTAACCCACTTAATATTTTTGGTACGGAAGATGGACAGTATTCGGGGCAAGCGACGATATCAGAAACGGACAACGCGCAGCCTGACCAGAATATAGTAGATATTACAATAGGCTAAATTATTATAGTGGTAACTCTAGGAAATAAAGTAATACACAAAAAACGATCAATGAGACTTATGCCAGGTTTATTAAGTTTCAATCGGGTCAAATACCCCTCCGCTTGCGGAGAGGTATTCATTTGAACAATATTGAACGCCTCTATCAGAGTGGGGAAATAAATTTTTAGTCTCTTTCAAATGCCCTAATGCCCGATTTAAAGTCTTTATAGTCAATTCTTTAGTCATGCGTGAGTCCATGACAAAGCTTATGATTGGAATTTATTCTGGTGATGTATTTTCTACACAATTCAATAAGGAACATGCACTCATGTCTGGTGTAATATTACATAAAAATAAACTAATTTTGGAGGTAATTCACTAATGAAAAAAATATTACTGTTAACAATTATCACTGCTGGAACAATTTTAAGCGCTACTGCTTTTGCAGGTCAAGGTTTCGATGTCCAAGTTATCAATA
>JAPLKR010000107.1 GCA_026387965.1 Fusobacteriota bacterium
TAAAGAACAACGTAAAAATGCAAAATATCCACTTCTACCTAGAAATTCAGAATACCCAAAAGGACTTAATATACCACTTAGTTTATAATTCTATTAAACTAAATCTCATGATAATTTATCTGATTTATTGTGAGATGCTCAACGATATTTTCTACTGCAGCAAAGCAATTTTTCTTTAGAAATTAAAAAATTAAACCGTATTTTGACATGTGTGAGCATTCGCGAAGATGCAAATTTATAGGATCTCGTTATTACAAGTTCGGCAGTAAAACTTGATGGAATTTCAAACTCGTATGTCGATAAGGACTTTCTAGCCCCCATCTTTTTTTCTCTCATGGGCGCTTCAAAAATGTCCTCACTTCCTTGCCATTATGCTATTACTGCTACTTCTGATATTTTTTGGTCCGAAAAGAACGATGTGACAACTATTCCGATTATATACTCTTTGCTCTTCAAGTGGCAAGAAATGTACCCTTAGAGATTCAAAAGTTCGTTATATTTTTCTTTTAATAATAATCTGTTTCACACGACGTATAAAGAAAAATCTCTCACATGAGAGATTTTTCTTTATTTATAATTTGAGAAACCAAAAGGAAATACTTCTTTTAAGGTATGGATTTTATAATCGCCGTTTGGTTTTGAAACAATAATATGTCCTTCACTCGGCATAAATTCACACAAAACTTGCCTACACACTCCACAAGGATAGATAAAGTCACTCTCTAAATCGCTTGCAATAGCAATTTTGACAATTTTTCTGTGTCCTTCAGATATTGCTTTTGATACAGCCACTCTTTCTGCACAAATTGTTGGGGTAAACGATACACTTTCTATATTACACCCCGTATATAATGTCCCATCTTCTGTAAGAAGTGCCGCCCCTACTTTAAATCCTGAATACGGATTGTAAGCATTTTCTTTTGCTTTTATTGCTAATTCAACTAACTCTTTATCTGTCATTGTCGCCTCACTTAAAGTTTTTAATAATTTTTATATACAGTTCTGAGAATTTTACCCCACTTTTCAACTCTTTCAGTAGGATTAGGCTGTATCTCACTACGAATACTGCCTTCTTCAAAATTTCGCATTACGATATCTAAAATAGCAGCGCTCTTTAAACCAAATACATTACAAATGGTAAACATTGCGGATACCGCATTATCCATACAATGAACTTTCTGTTTTCTCCATTTTTTAAGCAACTCTCTATATAACTCTTCATTTAAATAATCAAAAATGTGTTCAGTTGTGTTTTCAACTGGCCAAAGCATATCTACTGACACCGTTACACCTGCAACATAAGGAATTTGTGCTTCATCAAAAGCACCTCTAACCACTTGAGTCAATGATAAACTGGCTGCAGCTGGGTAGTTCAGTGGAGCATAATGAAGTGAGGTTCCTTCTTTTCGAATTGCCCCCATTGATATTACAAAATCACCAATATTTAGTCCATACTGAATTGCGCCAGCTTCCCCTACACGTATAAAATGCTTAAGCCCAACCATCGCCATCTCTTCTAAACCTATGCCCAACGGAGGTGCTCCAAATCCTGTGGATGCAATTACAACTTTTTTACCTGCTACCGTTACAAGATATGTCAAATATTCTCTATTATCTGAAATAAACTTTGCATTTAAATCAAGCTCTTTAGCAAGTAGCTCTACATACTCTGAATTATCTAGTAGCACCGCATGCTCAGCAAACTCTATCATCTCTGGTGAAAATCCTATATGATATAAAATTTCATCTTTTGGAACTAATTTCATTTATCCTCCTATTGAATTAACCCATTACGCTTCATATCTATAATTAACCCTGCCTTAAGCGTCTTCTCCCAGTGCATTTGGGCTTTTTCTTTACCTTCATGGTTCGGCTCTTCACTCTCAGTTCTTTTGGCAATAATTCCACAAAAACACGCTGCGCGAACATCTAATACTTTTGCAATTGTAAGAAGTGCCGAAGCCTCCATTTCAAAATTAGCGACATTTAGGGCTCTCCACTCTGTTATTGCACCTTGAAGTGAACGCAGTAGATACCCCGAATAATTATCATGCCGTTCTTGACCTGGCCAAAATGTATCAGATGAAGCCGTTATTCCTACATAATGGGGGATTTTTTCTTGTTTCGCGCCATCAACAAAAGCTTGAGTTAAAGCAAAATGTGCTACAGCAGGATATCCTTCGTCAACATATTCACGAGAAATTCCATCTAATTTAACCGCTGCTCGGGTAATACAGATATCTCCTAAATTTATTTTTTCTTTGATCGTTCCTGAGGTTCCCAAACGAATATACGTTTCAACCCCTAATTTATGAAGTTCAATAGCTGTCACACTAATTGCAGGACATCCCATTCCAGTGCTTACTACCAAAACATTTACACCCTCTAGATTAGCCAAATACGAAGCATGTTGACGATTAAATGCTAAAAACTTTGCATTCGGATCTAACATAAAAGCTAAATCTTTCGCTCTTTTGGGGTCTCCAGGTAGTACAGCATACTTTGCTCCTGCAACCAATTCTTCAGTGAGGTGTGTTAAATACTGTTTATCACAATTCATAATAACTCCTTTTCATTTTAATGGAGGGTTTTAATAAACCCTAACAAAGATGTAATTGTAAAAATAACATTGAGCACAAAAAAAACCATCCCAATTTTTTCACCACGTTTAAATACGACCAATGCATATATTGATAAGAATACTCCTGATATAATAAGCCCTATTGGCATGTAAAAAACAGCTCCTACTACTAAAAAAACAAGACCGATAATTCCATTAATAAAATTTTTATCTTTTAACATTCCCTTTTTAGCTAAATAAATTATTGTTACTACAACAAGAACAACAATAACAATTCCTTTTATATCAGTCGCTACACTTAAGATCGATAGTAGCGCTCCAATTGAGACTATTCCTTCAAGAAGTGCAAAAAAGAGATTTTTACTCAAATATGATGAGAGAGTCAACAATAGTGCGCCTACAAAGAAAAAATAAATTTGGATCGGTGCACCTGGAAGCAATGTTCCAATACAAAAAATAATCAATCCGATTATCCCCACTATTATGTCACTATATTTAGTCATTTATTCCTCCATATTCTCACATATTCATATAATATCATATTTTTAGCATATATTAAAGTACTTTTATTTAGTTTAAACAAAATACTATTCAAAAATTAACGCAATCTTACTAATATTGATTAAATTAGTCCAAAAAAGCCTGCTGCTTTCTAAAAAGCAACAGGTTTGAAATTATTAAATTAGGCTTTCTTTACTGATTTCATTCTACTTACAACAAAAATCAATATTGCTACGATAATCAACATTACTGGTCCTACCATCATTGCTGGTACACGTCCAAATGATTGACCTAAAATTCCACATAAAGATGTTCCTAAAGGAATACCAATTCCACCTATGGTTACCATGAACGATGTTCCTGCAGAACTTGAACGATCGATTTGATCTAATCCATATCCAAGAATTGAAGGATACAAACACGAGTCGCAAAGTCCTAATATTCCAACAATAATCAATATTATTGTAAGTGAAGTGCCTGTATGCACACCCAAGTAAATAAATAAGACGATTGCAAATACGATTGCTGCTACCATAATGTAAATTGCTACATTAACTCTTGGAAGCACAAGGGAACCAATTACTGCTCTACCAATTAATTGACACATTGAGTATACCATTATAACCATTCCAATAACTTCCATATTTAACATTAAATCATAATGAAGATGTGGCTGGTTATAGTAATTCATAATTTGCTCTACATATACAATTCCAAATAGTGCAACAGCAGTAATAATGAGTCTTGGGTTTATGAAACTCTCTTTTTTACCATTCGCTTTTTCAGAAATTTTCTTCTCAATAGCTACTTCAGTTAACTCATCAATTCTTAAAGAGAGTAAGAAGAAAATAAAGACTACAAACAAAACCATTACCATAATGAATACCCATTGCCATGTGCTATGGAAAAGTACAATACCAACAACTGGTGCACTAATCATCCAACCAAGACTAAAGAATACATTCAATACGCTTAACTTTCCTTCTGATTGCCCTTCTTTTTCAGAAGCACCAATAATCATATAGTTACACGCCACTAAAACATATCCAACCGCCATATTACATACAAATGACATTGTTGTATAGAAATAGATGTTTGGCGCTAGAATCGATACGACCGAACCAATTATCATAAGTACTGCAGCAATTAGCAATAGATTTTTTCCTCTAACAGCACGAATAATGATACCACCTGTTGCCATCGCAAGAATTTGTCCCCACATTCCAAATCCATCAAAAAATATGATAATGTTTGAACTGATTCCGAAATGCGCCGTAATTGGAACTGTTAGCATTCCATAGATTGCACACTGAAATCCTGTAAAAAGAAATGCAACAAAAGTAAGCAAAACTGCTTTTCTTGCGTCAATAGGTGAACCGAAAATCATCTGTCTTTCGCCACCTAAATTTGTGTTCATATTAGCCATTTATCCTCCTAAGTATATTTTGTTCACTAAATTTGCACATTTACAATTATACACCACAGCACAACAAAATACAACAGATTCATTAATTAAATTTTATATAATTTTTGATAAATATAAATTGACTTAATTTAATTTTCAGAAGTGTTATTAATAATTTTCCACTTAACTGTTATATGCGCAGGGTTCCCTTGAGCATTATCACCTACCACAATATAGGCATATTTTCCAGCGTTTAAAATATTATAGGTCGTAAAAACTTTCTTATTAATCGTAATATCGCCTATTTTACTGTTATCATCAAGATTTACAAAGCCAATTTTTAACACTCCTTTAGTTATTTTAGAATTTGTATAAAATATTATTTCATCGCCTGAATTTAACTGGAATAACTGCACTTTAGAGCCACTAAATTGATTAAAGCTCATACTGAAATTATCATTTCCAGTTGTAACCGTTGAACTATCGCCAAAAACAGACGTTTGACTTATTTTAGTAAAACGATTCTGGTCAAATTTTGTATAGTCGTCCTCACTGTTTCCTTCTAAGCTTAAAGTTGGATTCCAGCTGCTAGCCGGTTTAACAACTTTCGTCTTATGTGGTTTTTTTATAGGCGATGCTGTTGTTGAACCCCCACTTACCACACTACTTTGAATGACTTCTTGACTGGGGCTCGCTGTAACATCTTCAGCCCACACCGTGGTCATCGCGCTTAATAGTATAAGTGGTATTAGTGCATATTTTAAATGATTCATTTACTTTCTCTTTCCCTTAAAAAAACTCCCCTTTAGGGGGAGTTTTTTTAGTTTGTTGTATTAAGTCCATGTGAAAAATCAAAAGAACTTTGGTTTGGAACTTGACCTGGAAGAAACATCGCTTGTTGAATATTTCCTGTAGGCGTAGAACCATCTGCAAGTAATCCCGTTGTCGAATCAATATTAGCTAGCACCAATTGATTACTTTGAAGTAAGTCTTGAATATATCCAAAACCTACTGGTGTATATCCTCCATTTGCAATGGCACCCGCCATCATTTGGTGCCATAGTGGCGCTGAAACACCATTTCCATAATAGCTCGACTTCATGGGAGAACTATCATCGTAACCCTCCCAAATAGCCGTAACGAGATCTCCCGTATAACCGACAAACCAAGTATCTGTACTGTTATTGGTCGTTCCAGTTTTACCCGCCATTTGTACACCTGGAATATTCGCAGGCATACCTGTACCGGACTTTACCACCTGTTCAAGCATAAATGTTAATAGTGCAACATATTTTGAATCAACGACTTGAGTTTTTTGAGGTGTCGCTTGATACAATATGTTACCGTACTTATCTTCCACTTTTGTTATAAACATTGGCGTTACTTTATATCCTCCATTTGAAAATACGCAATAATTTGTTGCTTGTTGAAATGGGGTCATCGCTATTGCTCCAAGGGCTACCGAAGGATAGTTTGGTGTTATAGTTGGAAATCCAATTTGTTTTTCAACATTTGCAAGAGCTCCATAACCAATTTTTTGTAGTAGCTTAACCGCAACAATATTCACTGAATTCTCTAAGGCCGTTACTAAAGTAATATTAGTCATCGTTGGTGCTTCAGCATCCGTTGGTGTATAATCTTTTCCCCCGAGCCCACCCGATATGGTAATTGGAGAGTCCTCAAAAAGGGTATTCATTGTAACTCCTTGTTCTAATGCCGCTAAATATAAATACGGCTTAAAAGATGATCCCGGTTGTCTGTTCGCAGAAATAGCACGGTTAAACAATCCAGAACGATAATTTTTTCCCCCGATCATCGCTTCAACATAGCCGTTTTGAGAATTTATAGCTACCATTCCCACTTGAAGTTTCGGGTCAGATTGTAGAAGGAAATTACTATTAACTGCCGACTGAGCTGCTGACTGCACTTGTAGATTCATAGTCGTATAAATTTTTAATCCTTGAGTATAAAGTTCTTCATCAGTAAACCCCATTTGACCCGTCAAAATATTTTCAACTATATCTGTAAATGCAGCTGCACCTGAGTTAGACTGAGCATTAGAAATAACATTAATCGGTGTTTTAATCGCCACTTCATACTGTTCTTTAGTAATATAGTGATATTGCAACATTTTCTTTAATATGATTTTTTGTCTATTCATTGCTGCATCTAAATGCGAATACGGGCTGTACATCGAAGGATTATTTGGTATACCTGCTAAAAATGCCGCTTGAGCAACACTTAACTCGCTTGCATGAATTCCAAAATAAAGTTCTGAAGCAGAATCAATTCCATACACTCCACCACCATAATAAATAACATTAAGATATTGATCAAGAATTTCTGGTTTAGTATATTTCCTTTCAAGTTCAACCGTAATGATGGCTTCTTGCACTTTTCTAAAAATATTCTTTTTCATATTTAAAAAGGCATTTCTAGCTAGCTGCTGTGTAATAGTACTACCACCTTGAGCATACCGCCTCTCTACTATATTTATCAATGCAGATTGTACGGTTCTTTCAATGTTAAATCCATTTTCATGGTAGAAATTATGATCTTCAATAGCTACCGATGCATTAGCAACATAAGACGGTATATCCTTAATATTCACAATGCTTTTCTTTTTGACTGAAATTGTATCAATCACTTGCCCATTTTCATCATACATGATTGTCGGCGTAGAAATAGTATAATTTTCAACCAAATTAGAAATATTTGGCAGCGTACGATATGCTTTATAAAATATGAGCCCAGCAACAATAAGGATTAAGACGATCACTACAACTACAATTTGAATAATTCGCTTTATTAAAATATCCCATTGAACATTTGCCACTTTATTTTATCTCCCTTTTTCTCAGTTGTCCACAAGCTCCCTGAATATCTCTCCCTTTACTTGCACGCAAAGTTACGTTTACTCCAAGTCTCTCTAATTGGCTTGTAAATCTTTCAATTTCAGTTCTTCCTGGGGATTCGAATTCACAATTTTCTATTGGATTATATGGTATTAAATTAACATTACAAATAAAACTTTTTGTGATTTCTCGAAGCCGATTCGCATCATCCCTTGTCATATTAAAATCTTTAATCAATATGTATTCAAATGTAATTTTTCTACCGGTTCGACTTTGATAAAGTCTCAGTGTTTCAATTAACTCTTTCAAAGAATAGCGTTTATTTATTGGCATAATTCTTGACCGTTGTTCATCCGTTGTTGCATGAAGTGAAATAGAAAGTGTGAGGGGAAATTCATCAATTAACAACTCTTCAATTCCTGGAAGAATTCCAGCTGTAGAAACTGAAATACGTCTAATTGATACATTTTGACCATTTTCATTTCCTAAAATAGTAATCGCTTCCACTACATTTCCAAGATTAAGAAGAGGCTCCCCCATTCCCATAAAAACAATATTTCTAACATGCCCACCGCTTTTTTTTACTTCTCTCTCTACTTCATAGTACTGGTTAACAATCTCTGTTGCCGTTAGGTTTCTGACAAAGCCACCTTTTCCCGTTTGACAAAATACACAGTTCACAGCACACCCTACTTGAGAAGAGACACAAAGAGTCATATGATCCTTATATTTCATTAAAACCGTTTCAATAAGTTCCTGATCTGCAAGTTCAAATAAAAATTTAACACTATTATCTAATTTAGATACTTCTCTTTTTTTTCGCTTCAAGCGGGTTATTTCACATTTTTCATTTAACTTGTCTCTAAAATCCTTAGGCAAATTCGTCATATCATCAATACAGATAGCTAATTTATTGTGTAACCAATCAAAAACTTGCTTTGCTGTAAACTTTTTTCCACCTAATTCAACTACCAAACTCTCAATTTCATTCTCAGAAAGCGCCAATATATCAACTTTATTCATTTATCCTCCAATTAGTTCATAATTACATTTTAACATATTTATGTTACGCTTTCAATCATAACTCAAATTATATTGCTTTTTTTTACACTTTTTTGATATAATACTCATACAGTTAAAAGAATATTTTCGGGAGGAATTCATGGAATTCAATGAAACAAATATAGAGCGTTTAGCAGGACTTATGAAAACGAACAATATTGAGTCACTTAAGTTAGAACAAGAAGGTGAAAAACTCATTTTAAAAACAACTAGAAAAAGTAAAGTGAAAATGGTTCAAGCCCCTAGTACTGTTGATGCTATTCCTTCGATATCTGTTGTCGCTAAAGCACCAACAGTGGCTGCTGCTCCAATAAATAATTTTGCAAAAATAAAATCTCCTATGGTCGGAACTTTCTACACCTCTGCTTCTCCTGATTCACCGAACTATGTCAAAGAGGGACAATCTATAAGTGTTGGCGATACACTGTGCATTGTAGAAGCCATGAAGCTTATGAATGAAATTAAGAGTTCCGTAAGTGGTAAGGTGGTTAAAATTTGTAGCAAAAGTGGTTCTGGTGTAAAATCTGGGGACGAACTTTTTTGGATTGAAGAAAACTAATCAAAATAAAAAATTGTCAAATTTAAGTGCAACTTAATTGAGAATTGAGGTTTTTATTTCTTATTTGCAGCTAAATTTTGTCCAAATTCACTACTTCATTATGGAGCTTGCTGGCACTATGCAAAGGACTAAAACTATTCATAAATACAGTGACAATGTTTTATAATATGCTTATCTTGTCAAAAAGAGAACCCCCAAAATGGAGTTCTCTTTTTCATTATTTAGCATTAATCAATGCTGGCTCTTGCCCAGTATAGTTTACGCTATACTGGCTGTTCCATACCTGATTATAAAGATTTTGAATCACTTGTATCACGCGCGGATTATTCTTCACCACTAAATTAAAATTTCTGCACGCATTAAAATAATTCCAAGTAAGATTTGCGTTACCAACCCATACCGTTTTTCCATCAATAATCATATCCTTCGCATGATCAACATACGCGTAATTTGCAAATGGATTCGTTGGTGGAAAATTGGTAATTTTAATTGAAACATTTGGGCTTGATTGTTGCATTGCAGTTAAAAAAGCCTTTCCATCTGCCATCATTGTTGGACTATCAAACTCCCAGTTCGATACTAACAATCTTACTTTTACACCTTTTTTTGCAGCAGCTATTAAAGCATCTTGAAATCCTGGCCACACTGCATTATTTTGATAAGGCTCCATAGATGTGATGTTCATAACTTCAATATCAATAGAACTTTTTGCGTTATTTATCAGTTGAAAAAGTGCTGTCTGCGCATCTTGAAGACCAAGGTTATTTGCTGGTGTCATTACCAATTGATAAGGAGCATTCGTAAGTCCCTTCTGATTTATCGTCACCGCTTGAAACTGCTTATTATAACTATCCCAATCAAAATTAAATGCTTTTTGAATTTGACTTCCAATTTTTTTATCTGTATAAATAATTCCAAGTTCATGATTATAGGTAAAGGCTACCCAATCGAAACAAATACTTCCAATATAAAATGTTTTTCCATCCACTAGAACAACTTTTGAATGTTGGACTCCATTACCAGAATCATAATAGGTTGATTGACGTACTTCTATATTTTTATTATTCATTAATGGTGTTAAACTATCTACATAGTACTTTTCAAGATTTTTATCTACGAGTATCCTAATTTTTACACCTTGATTTGCTTTTTGGATAATCGTTTGAATAATTTGTGTATCAAAAGCTGTTCCTGCTTTATTGTTAATATAAAACGGCTCAATATCAATGGTTTTCTTAGCTGATTCAAGTAGTGCTTGGATTCCGTCATAGGTTGTCACTGTTCCACTCCCCGAAAAACTCACATTTACTGGAAATGTTGTCGCAATTACTGGTTGATTAAAATTCATGGGTTTTGCAAAAAGAATGCATCCCATAAGTACAAAAGATATTAGTCCTACAATTTTTTTCATTATCTCTCCCTCTATTTATAATTAATATATTTTAAATTATATATTGTTGTAATGAAAAATACATGAAGTTTTATTTATTTAAATTTATTCTTATATACGATCTCTTTCATATACAACAAAATCAAAAGCAAGATTATCATTCTCCACACTGATGTTTTTTTCACAGCTTATCTCTTGCCACTTTGAGTTGAATCGTGGAAAAAAGGTGTCTGCCTCAAATTGTTTATGTATATGCGTGATATAAAGTCTCTGTGAAAACGGCAAAAATGCTTCATACACCGAACTACCGCCAATTATGAAAAGCTCACGACCTGCTCCCTCATGTGAATAATACTCTAATACCTCCTCAACCGTTTTACACATCTTAGTTCCAGATAACTCTAACTCACTTTTTGAAAGGACAATATTCGCGCGACCTTTTAAAGGTTTATAGGGAAGGGATTCGTATGTTTTTCTCCCCATGACGACAATCTGCCCAAGTGTTTTCTCTTTAAAATAGTTCAAATCCTCTCGAATATGCACTAGAAGTTGATTTTCTTTTCCAATTCCAAAGTTTTCATCTATCGCTACAATTATGTTAATCATATTTTCCACTCCCTCAACTCACTATCATACATTCTCTTAGAAATTTAATGGTTTGAATTCAGTTGGAGTAAATCGAATCGATTTACATATAAATCGTCAACAACTGCAGCCATTCCACACTCTTTCTCTCTACGTTTTCGAATAAATTTTATTCCTTTTTCTTTCATCAAACGATAATCTCTCCAGAAACTATCGCTATTTAAAAATAGAAATACTTTATTTCCAGTTTGATTACCAATAAATTTCCTCTGTTTCTCGGTTGAAGCACGTGCTAAAAGAAGTGTTATGCCTTTTCAACTTTTAGGTGCGCCAAGCACCCAACGCTTGTTTTGGTCTTTTAGGTAGTTGTCCTCAAGAAGTTCAAAATCTAATTTTTTAGTATAAAATTCTATCGCTTCATCATACTCCCTCACCAAACCGCGACATGTACAATTGCTTGCCACACCATTACCTCCGTATTAGCGTTCAACAATTTTTACAATCCATTTACTCATCATCTCTTGTTGAAAATGTATCGAACGAATTTGAATTTCAATCTTACTTTTTTCCAATAACTCCTCTTGATTTTTCATGACCATTTTCATTTGACAAAATCTATCGGAAAGTTCTTCGCTTCTTCTAATTTCAACACTATCGCTCTTTAAAAAGCTTAATATTTCAGTGTTTGTATCACTTAATATCTTCAAGATATTCTGATACTCATGAAGTTTTTCTTGCGAGAGTGTTGAGCTTTCTAAAACATCATATAAATTTTCCAATTCAAAAAGAAGAATATTTAACGTTTTTTTCAGTCTAAGCAAAATCGTATAACGTTTTTGTTTAAATAAATTTTCGTATCGAATATTATTAATAATAGAGTGAATCTTTTTCTTTGCTTGAATTAATTCGGCAAAAGAGCGAATTTCCATCTGGCTATTTTTGCTATCTGTAAATTGTGATATCGAGACAATTCTCTTTCCTACAATTTCAAAAAGTGCTATCAGTTCATTTTGAAGTCGCCTATTTTCTTTAATGGGAAATAGCTGTGAAACGATAATTACAATAACTGCCCCTATGCCTGTCTCATAAACACGCATAGATAAAACTTGAACACTCCAACCCCCTATGGAACTATATAAAAAGACGACCAAAAATACGCTATAAAATATACTCCAAGCATAAGAACGTAGAAGGTAATAAAACATTAAATAGGTAAAAATAAAAATAATTATCAAATATACATAGAAACTAGGATGAAAAAATGTCCCCAATAAAGTTCCTAATAACCCCGCTACAATCGTTGTAAGTAGTCTAGAAATAGCTCTCGAATTACTCTCACCTTGGCCACTGGAAAACAGATATAAAATTGTCATTGGGCACCAATATGATTTGTCTAAATGAGAAAAATGCATTACTATTTCAGAAATTAATATCGCTAATGTAACCTGAATAGCTAGACGTGTTGTGTTTAACATGAACCCTCCAGAAAATGACTATAGATTTTTTCAATATCTCCAGATAGTCCTCTAATTGAAAACAAAAGTTCTGTTAATTCTGTCTGAGTAACTTGATTTCTAGTTTGAATTTTTTGCAATCTCAAATAAATAAGTTGAAAAATAGACTCCATCTTTCTCTTAGAAATATCATCACTGTTCTTTAAACAAATTTTAAAACTTTTTAAAAATCTCTGTATCAGTTCAATAATTTCCTTAGTTGACATCTCTAACTCGATTAAATGAAGTATACTCTCTTCTAAAAGGTTAAATTTTTTAATAATCGAGTGGTGAAGTGCCACATCTTGATACAACAGTTCTGTTTCTTCTTGAGTAAAGTCGGAATTCTTAGGAAGCTCTGTTATCGCACCAATAAACTGAAAATAATCTTCATGGAATCTCTTTTTATGTCTTTTATAAAAAAAAATATTTGATTTTTTAAGCTTCGTCAATTCAATCAGTTTTCTTGTATAATAGTCATACGCTTTTACAAATCTTTTATGGATTTTTTTTATGTAAAGAAAATCACTCTCTGGATAAAAAAAATAATTAATCAAAAAATATACGAGCAACCCAAAAATCCCCACCAATACAACCACCCACTCGTACCCTTGAACCATTTTTAAGTTGAATGAGAATATCAAATAATCTACGATAGCATATTTCATAATTTGAGACTGTATTGTTGTTTTATATTTTAAAATATAAAAGGCAAAAAAACTTGAAATAAGTACAAATATCATTGATATCACATAGAATTTTGAAAGATAACATCCTAACATAGAATACCCAAGTAATATGAGGGCATTTACCCAAAACTTTCTCATCAATTGCTTTCTTGATAAAGCATAGAGCGCAATTCCTATTTCTAAATTATATACAAAAACTAGAACAGATAGCCCATAATTTCGAAATAATCCTTGTATAATAAATGCTGGCACACACAGTGACAGCGCCATTTCAAAACTTTTTATTATCGAATTTTTCCTTATAACTGTTATGTACATCTTAGGCTCCTACTTCTCTAAATTTATAAGTTTAACCATTTTAAAGACTCTTCTAATGCATACTCTCTAAGTTCTTTTTTGGAAAAACACGCTTATTTTCAGAATTTCCCTTTATCTTTACACTCACCCTACCACTGAGGAAGAAGTTCTTGCAATTGTATTCTTTAGTCTTATAATCATATTTAATCTCTATTTGGAGCTTCTTTCATCTAATTGCATCAAATACTCTCTACATGCTTTATCATGTTCGCTATTGCATTTCTTTCGGCACTCAATCCAGTGAACTCGCCGTATCAATGCATACCCCCATAAATATATTTCCTTTTTCGGTTAAAAGGGCTGCTGCTACTCCACCAACTTCAATAAATTAAGAAATTTTTATCGGTTTCAGTACCCCTTTACCTGCACAATAAAGTTCCGCCCACTCCATATTTTCCATATAAGCCCCTCAATTCGTCTATTCAATTTCATTGGCTACACAAAACGCGACTCTATCCTCTAGATTAAACTCATAGTCATCTGAGCAGGAAAAACCTCTTAACCATTTTTCTCCATGAATTTTTCTTAAATAAAACCCCTTTGGAAACTCCGGTGTGTCACTCGAAGATGCAGAAATCACTGTAATAGATCCCGTTGGTGCCTTTCCAGAAGTCATCTCTGTTTCGCTCTGTTCTTCATCAAAAATCACTCTAAAACTTAACGCAACCGTTAAAGAACACGGCTTTAAACCTCGCTTTTTTCCTCTCTCTATCATCTTAGAAAGGGTTGCACCCTTTTGAAATCCTAATGACTTAACAGATAATACAATCAAACTCTCTACTTCCCTCTCGTTGGCAACGTTGCAATGGGTAGAATTTAAGAGCTGAAGAGCATACTCGTTTAGCAAAATTCTCTCTCTTTCAAAAATTTTAATCCACTCTTTATTGCAATGTTTCAGAATTTTGATTGCATATGTTGTGCCTTTTTCTAAAGCCATACACGCCTCTTTCTCTACACGTCTAAGAAGTAATAATATCACTCACCAATTTTTCTACATCCTCAATTTTTGTTGCCCAACTGGTGCAAAAACGTACTGCGCTATGCTCACTATCCACAGATTGCCAATAGGCAAAAGCATACTTTTTTTCAAGAATCTCTAAACTTTTATTTTCAAGTATGGGAAATTGTTGATTGCTTGGAGAGTCATATAAAAATATCACCCCTTTATCTCTAAAAGCCTTTTGAATCTTATCAGCCATTGAGATTGCATGCTTAGAAATCTCAAAATAAAGCCCCTCTTCAAAAAGTGCTAGAAACTGTATTCCAAGAAGCCTTCCTTTTGCCAGTAGCCCCCCATGACGTTTTATCATATAGCGAAAATCTTTTTTCAAATTTTCGTTTGAAATCACCACTGCCTCACCAAAAAGAGCTCCTACTTTTGTACCACCAATATAAAATACATCACATAGTTTGGTCAACTCTTCTAAAGTCAGATCATTTCCTGTTGCAGCCAACCCATAACCAAGCCGTGCCCCATCAATAAAAAGTGGAAGTTTTAGATCCTTACACACACTGTAGAGCTCAATTAAATCTTGCTTAGAATATATCGTTCCATTTTCAGTTGGATTTGAGATGTAGACCATTCCTGGCTGTACACAGTGCTCAGGACCGCTATCGGCTAGATGCTCCTTCATTGCTTTTCTTACTTGATTGGAGGTAATTTTGCCATTTCCGCTCTGCAATGCCAATACTTTATGCCCTGTCGCCTCTATCGCCCCTGTCTCATGGACATTAATATGCCCTGTCTCAGCGCACAATACCCCTTGATAAGGACGCAGAATTGAGGAGATTACCGTTGTATTAGTCTGTGTCCCCCCTACTAAAAAATGAACATCCACACTCATATCGCCACATGCTTTTTTAATAGCAATGCGGGCTCTATCGCAGTAGATATCCTCACCATAGCCAGGAGTTTGCTCAAAATTACTCTTTACCAATGCCTCTAATATTTTAGGGTGTGCTCCTTCGGCGTAATCACATTCAAATCGTATCATTATTCCTCCTTAATTTCACTTTGCTTTATCACTCATAAATCTTAATATCTTTTTTATATAAAAGCTACAACAAGCAAAATGCCAATTGTAGCTTTCCTTTTTATTTTACAATAAATCCCTGCATAATGCAATTTTTCAAATATTCTTTGCGGCGAATCCGCTTTTTTCAAGTTAATCAGATTTAGAATAATATATGCGGCTCATCACTAACTTTCTCCTTTTTTCTCAGCGAAAATATAGTGTGCCTCAATTGTAAGATTCGGTTTTTGTGTTACAGATATCTCTTTTGCTTCTATGATTTTAAATTGACATTTTATTCGAGCTTATAAATCCTTTAATTTTGTAAAATGTAGAGTTATTCCAGAACTGACCGTTCTTAATCATCTCTTTCTTAAAAAGCACTTTTTTCTGAAAATGAAGCGGTTAGATACTTACCATCAACTTCTATAGCTGTTTTCTTAAATATGAGGAATGAATGCTTCGCTTGTCATTCCGGCCATAGTATCGGAATCTATTTTTAAAGTTTGTAGATACCGGCATTAGCAACCGTTATGACAAATTTTATAATTTTATACGTTTTAACAATTCGCTATAATACTCTATGGACATTCTTATAATACTTTTCTCTTTGAAATGCGTCCTTAATTTTGTGTAAAAATCTCCAATCAAAAATAAAATCAAATTTTCCTTGAATTTTTTCAATATTTTCAAACAAATTACAGCAAAATCAATGTAAATATTTTCATTTTTAGAATTCTCTCTTGCCAATTGAATAACGTTTTTTGAAGCATCAATCGCCTTTACCTCTAATTCATTTTTGGCTAACTATATTGTATTATGCCCTTCATCACAATCTATTTCTAAAACTTCCATCGTCTTTTTCAATACTGATTTTGAAATCAGCTCTTGTATTTGAATGGGAATTTCAGCATATGACCATGGCGCATTTTGAGGTTTACAGTAGAATCCTTCAAAATCATTTCCACCTTTGTCCATTTTTCTCTCCCCTTTCAAATCATTCTACTTAAGAAAATCTAACACTTTCTCACAAAAAAGCTCTGGATATTGAAACATCACACCGTGCCCACCCTTTTCAATCAGTTCAAGCTGAGCATAAGGAAGCTTTTCATTCATAAAATGCGCATTTTGAACAGGTACCACGATATCTTCTATTCCAGTAATAACAAGCGTAGGATTTCGAAGTGAACTGAGCCTATCTGCTGCGCCTTGCCATGTATAAATTGCCATCCCTTGAAGTTGTGTTGACTCTTCTGAGATATTTCCCATTGGACGGAAGAAAATCCCACCAAGACGTTGGCCATTTGTTTCTAGCCAACTGTGAGGAAAGAGTATTCCGATAGCACGCATCCCTCTCTCTTCAGGCGTACCTGAACTGTCCGTAAGTTGCGCTAGCACTTCTGGTGCTGGGGGAAATAAGCTCGCTCCACAGTGCCCCGCGTGAATTATAAGTTTATTTACCTTTGATGGATAATTTAATGCAAGCTCCTGAGCGATCATAGAGCCCATTGACCACCCCAATATGTGAGCTTTTTCTAATCCAATAGCCTCCATAAACAGTGCCGTATCTTCACTAAATTGCTCAATAGAGAATGCCTTTGTCCCCATGGTAGAGCTTCCCATTCCTCTATTGTCAAAAACTATCACTTTAAACTGTGATGCTAGGGTAGAAATGAATCGCTCTTCCCATAAATTCATCGTACATCCATATCCCATGATCATAACCAGTGGATAGCCTTCTCCACTGATTCTATACCCTACTTGAATATCTCCAACTTGAACTGTTTTTTCCATCTCTGCCTCCTTGAATATTTATGTATTTACAATACTTCAAAATTATTTTATATTCTTGCATACTTTTTATTTCGGAATTTTTTTTTTATTTTTTCTGCCCTATTTCTTTGGGGCGGTACAGTATCCATTACCTTTTTTTTATTTTGCTGCAGATATTTTCCAAAAATAGATAGAAGCAATGGAACCTAATGGAGAATAAATTTTTCTATACTCTTCAAAATCTTTTTTGTTGATACTTTCTAAATTATGAACTTTGCAAAGCCCTTTTTTAATAGCAATATCTCCAAAACTCATTATATCCTTTCTTTCCATTGAATTAATCAAAATCATTTCGGCAGTCCAAATACCAATCCCTTTTATTTTAACCAGCTCTTTAATTACTTCCTCATCACTTAAATCATAAAAACCTTCTAAATTCAACTCTTTGTTTAAAACAAGTTCTGATATAATTTTTATTGTTTCTGATTTTTTTTGAGTTAAGCCAAAAAATTTAATTTCTTCTATAGTTAAACACTTAAAAATCTCTGGCGTAATTTCCCCTAAATTACTTTCTATTTTTTCCCAAATACTTTGGGCTATTTTTGTTGAAATCACTTGTCCGATAATAGCATTAACGAGAGCTTGAAAAATATTTGGAATAACCATTCTTTCTATTCTTCCGATTCGCTCTATTTCTGATGCAAGCTTGATATCTTTATTTTTTACTTCATATAAGTCTTCATCAGTATAATGAAATAGTTTTGTTTTCATTTTTTTCCTTTTTATATACGCACTTTTAATTTAAGCTTTTAATCCTTTTATTCAGTAAATATCGACTTCGTCAGTCCTTGTATAGAAAATATAGCAAAGAATTCAAAGAACAATTAGTAGCGCTCATAATGGGACGAAATTAAATGTAATAAGGCGTAATAGCCATAAATATTCGATATCTGCAATGTGTAAAATATTACAAGTCCCAAGAAGTAGTTATTACTATGAAAGCAAGCTTGAAATTCCGGATGAAACAATTCTAAAAGAATTAATAATAGAAATTTTTTAGAAATAGCAGAAAAAATTATGGCACAAGGAAAATCAAGCAAGAACTGATGATTCATAACCATCAAATATTCCGAAGAATATGATGTAGCTATTAGTGATTTAACTTATGTTCGAGCAAATCGAAAATGGCATTATATCTACCTAATCATAGATTTGTTTAATAGAGAAATCATAGGTCATAGTGCTGAAGTACACAAGAATACTAATCTGTTACTTGAAGCTTTTAGCAGTATTCAAGTCTCATTAAAAAAAATCACACTTTATTATACTGATAGGGGTAGTGAATTCA
>JAPLKR010000094.1 GCA_026387965.1 Fusobacteriota bacterium
TTCACAATACTTTCAACGCACTCAAAAAGAGGCTCTGGCTTTATTACCATACCTCCTCCTCCACCAAAAGGCGTATCATCTACTTGTTGATGTTTTCCCGTTGCGAAATCCCTAAAGTTGAACACATTCACTTCTAAAAGTTTACTTTCTATCGCTCTTTTAATAATGCTCTCTTGAAGAATTGGCTCAACCATTCCTGGAAATAGCGTTAATATATTGATAATCATTACATTCCCTCGATTAGCTCTACATAAATTGTTTTTTCTTCAAAATCAATCTCTAAAAGAAACGGTTCATTTGCGGGTATTAAAGTCTCTTTACTTCCCTTTTTTACGACTAAAATATCATGCGCTCCAGTTTCTAAGATACTTTCAACAATACCAATTTCACCACGCACTTCATCCACTACTTTTAGTCCAATTAAATCAGCAATAAAATACTCGTCTTCAGATATTCCGAGAATATCTCTTCTAACGTAAATAGACATTAAGTTGAGTTCTTGTGCCTCAGTAATAAAATCAATTCCCTTAAATTTAACAGAAAGTTTTTTTGCATTTATCGGCTTAATCGCTTCAACTTCAATCACTCTCTCTTTACCTGTTTTCTCATTTGAAAGCAGTACGCTTTGACCCACTAATGCGTCATATTCATCAATTAATGTTACAAGCTTCACTTCACCTTTCAGTTTATACGTCCCCATTATTTGACCAATTCTAATTAAGTTATCCACATGTCCTCACACAATCTTTCGCATTTTATGCAAAATATACATCTACTATAATATTTTCTTTTGCGCCAACCGCTTGCATTACTTGTCTAATTGCTGTAGCGGTCGTGCCATTTTTACCAATAAGTCTTCCTGTGCTTCCACTTACAGCTTCCACTTTATACACAACTTTTTTTCCGTCAATTTCCATGTTGATAGATTTGATACATTCTTTATCAATCAACCCTAAAATAATATGCTCTAAAAGTCCTTTTAAATTTTCCATTTTACGCTCCTAAATCAATTTCGTGTTTAATTACTTTTCCATTTTTATCTACAAATGCCAGCATTACGCCTGCTTTAGCATGTAACGTGTCTCGCTCTTGGTTCCATACCTCATAAGAAAATACGATTCTCACAGGAGAAATTCTTTCGATTTTAGTTTCGATTTCAACTGTATCATCATACTGTATTGGTCTTAAATATTCGATATCTAATTTTCTTACTGGCAGAAATATACCACTATCTTCAAGCGCCTTATACGAAATACCAACAAACTTAAAATACTCAATTCGTGCATCTTCCAGAAACTTAATATAGTTTCCATGGTGAACTATACCCATTCGATCTACTTCATGGTAACGAACTGTATGTTTATGAACATATATTTTCATTATAATTCTCCATTCCAATCACTTACTTCAATGCTATCTACACATACATTTTGAGTTTCTTTTATATCTGCCAGTAGTGTTAAAACAACCTCTTTAAAATGTTCAAAAGTTAAAATTTTAATTTTTCCTAAACTCGCATCTATCGTTCTTACTGTAGCTATTCCATCATACCCTTCTACAATTTTACTAATAAAATCAATATCACGTTTTTGTGTTGACACAAGAAGTTCTATCTCTTTCATACCACCGCCTTAATATATTCGAAAAGCCTTACAAACTGCTCAATCGAAAGTCCCTCAGCTCTTATATTTTCATCAAGTCCCATTTTAACATATA
The DNA here is from genome assembly GCA_026387965.1 of Fusobacteriota bacterium. Taxonomy (GTDB): domain Bacteria; phylum Fusobacteriota; class Fusobacteriia; order JAPLKR01; family JAPLKR01; genus JAPLKR01. The sequence goes on from JAPLKR010000094.1 coordinate 1,717, forward strand.
TTTCTGAAAGTTGTAACTTTGTTACACCAAATAAACCGACAATAACATTAATCATTTTCTTTCTTTTTTGTGAGAACGCAAGCTTTACCCCTTGAAAAAACTCTTTTTCACTCATATTTTTTAAAAAAGGATTATCAACATGAAAAAAAATCTCTATAATAGCAGAATCCACTTTAGGTGGCGGTGTGAATTTTTCTTTTGGCACAGTAAAATGGTATTTACACCCACCGAAAAGCTCAACCGAAAGCGTTAAAACGCCCCGCGAGCTACTACCTGGGCGTGCAGTCAACCTTTCTCCGACCTCTTTTTGAACCATTAAAAAAGCACGATGAATAGATGCTTTTGCAGCAATAATTTTTTGAATAATAGGTCCTGTAATATAATAAGGAATATTGGCTACGACCACACTTTTTTCAGTTAGTAGTTCAAGAAAATCCACTGAAAGCACATCTGCTTTTATAAGCTGAAAATTTTCGAAACTAGAAAATTTTTTCTCCAAAATAGGATAAAGTCTCTCATCGAGTTCAATACAAATAACTTTTTTAGCTACCTGAAGAAGTTTTTCTGTTAAAACTCCCTCGCCTGGACCTATTTCTAACACCACATCTGCACTGAAAATTTTTGCCAGTTCTAAAGTATCCTCAATTACCGTAACATCATTTAAAAAATTTTGCCCAAGTTTTTTTTTATGTTTAAAATCAGCCATGCTTAACTCTCAAAAATTTCAATATGCTTGATATTTCTATAACGTTGGTCTAAATCAAGGCCATATCCAAAAATAAATAGATTCTCAATATCCCTACCAACGTAGTCTACAAAAACATCCACTTCCCGTCGTGATGGCTTATTAAGAAGCGTACAAACTTTTAAACTTTTAGGGTTTCTAAGTTGAAGAAGGTCAATAACCTTTTTCAGAGTATGTCCTGAGTCAATAATATCTTCCACAATAATGACATCTTTACCTTGAATATTTGCATCTAAATCTTTAATAATTTTTACTTCGCGCGTACTCTCTCTTTCATTTCCATAACTAGACACGCTCATAAAGTCCGGCCTAATATCAATATTAAGTTCTCTAATTAAATCCGATCCAAATATTACTGAACCTTTTAAAAGAATAATTCCTATAACTTTTTTGAAACTCACCCGTTCACCTCCTATTAATTAATTGAAAATTTCTATATCTTTTAAATGTCTATAGCGATGTTGAATATCTATTCCATATCCAAATACAAAATAATCTGCCACATCAAACCCCACATAATCAACAGTCACTTCCACTTCACGCCTGTAAAACTTATTGAGCAGTGTGCAAATTTTAATACTCTTAGGAGAACGTCCTTTTAATATTTCAACTACTTTTGAAAGGGTGTACCCTGAATCGATGATATCTTCAACAAGTAGAACATTTTTTCCCATGATACTCTCTTCAATATCTTTTAATATTTTAACTTCTTTTGAACTTTCTAACGCTTCACCATAACTTGCAGCTGTCATAAAATCCACAATAAGAGTAGGTCTCATCTCTTTTACTAAATCTGTTAAGAACATAAATGATCCTTTTAAAAGTCCAACTACGATTAAATCCTCATCTACTGGAAAATCTTTTTCAATCTTTTCTGCCAACTCTTTAATACGTTTTTGAATTTGAGATTCACTAATATAAACTTTCCCGACTTTTCCGTTAATCATTCTTGCTCCTTATCGCTATATTCTTTTATTTTGTATATTATTCTAAATATCTATATTATACCATTATTTTCAAAACTTTTCTATTCACTTACTGGAGAAATCATATTATTTCAGCAGGTCCATATGTTTCATAACAGAAAACTACTAATAGTTTATAAAAAAACATCCTTAAATTGGATTTCTTCCAACTTTTAGGATGTTTTTTTATAATAAAAAATGGCAAATTCTAGTTTATAAAAATGCTTTAATATCATGTTTCAAAAAAACATCTTCACTCTCTTGAGTGTTTTCTATTTTAAAGATCTCTTCTAAAACACTTCTCTCTAAAACACTATTGTATCTATCATAATTAATTATATTAATCATCATATTCTCCTAATATTCATCTCTCGCCTCTATATGAACATTATAACATTACATTTACACATCAAGCACTCAACAACTCCTCAAAAAAACACATCCTAACAAGTGTTAAGATGTGTTTTTTGTGTTAAAACATTCCATGTGCGCTTAAAAGATAAAGTATTACAGAAATAATAATGAAAAATGCTGCAACCCAAGCTGTAATTTTAGCAAGTGGCCCACCATCAGATGAAACACCGAAAAGCGACGAAGATGCGCCTTGTCCAAATGAACTCGCAAGTCCTTGACTTCTATCTGGTTGAATCAACACAAGAATTATCAATGCAACGGCTATAAAAAATAGCAAAATAGTTAATAATATAAACATTTTCCCTCCTATTTAGAAATCAAAATATTACCTGTCATCTCTGACGGAACATTCATATTCATATATTTTAACATAGTTGGAGCAATATCTGCAAGTTTTCCATGTTCTGTCATTTTATACTCTTTCGAATTATTAGAAATCAATATAAAAGGAACTGGATTGGTAGAGTGCGCTGTCCAAGGCTCTCCAGATTCAGGATTCACCATTAAATCTGCATTTCCATGATCTGCTGTTAAGAAAATAACGCCCTCTTTTTCTAAGATGGCATCCACAACCTCTTTAACACATTTATCTACTACTTTTATTGCTTCCACAGCAGCCGAAAGTATCCCTGTATGCCCTACCATGTCAGGATT
>JAPLKR010000106.1 GCA_026387965.1 Fusobacteriota bacterium
CAGTTAGTACAGCTATTTCTTATTGTACAATATTTTAATGAAAAAGTCAAATACTAACGATTCTTTTTTATTTGTTTTTATGAATGTTGTTTAATTTTAACTTGCAAATTCTAATTAATTTTATTAAAATATAGATAGCTATAAATACTAACTATAAGGAGCAACAAATGGAATCTCTAAAAGAACTGTATAAAGTAGGTTATGGTCCTTCAAGTAGTCATACAATCGGGCCGCAAAGAGCATCAATTGCATTTAAAGCCAAGTACCCAGAAGCAAAAAAAATAAAGGTAATTTTATATGGTAGTTTAGCAGCAACCGGCAGAGGCCACAGGACTGACTTTATTATTAAAAAAACATTTTCACCTATTCCTGTAGAAATTATGTGGTGTCCTGAGATTATTCCTGCGTTTCATCCAAATGGTATGGATTTCATTGCTTATGACAATAACAATACACCTCTTAACGCTATCCCTTGGCGTGTTTACAGCATCGGTGGGGGAAGTATTACCGATAAAGAGAGTCGAGAGATTCAAAAAATATACCCTGCATCTAACATGAACGAAATCCTTTCATGGTGTAAAAAATACAATCGTGAACTTTGGGAATATTCTGTTGAGTTTGAAGGTGCTGAAATACTAGACTTTATTTCAGAAATCTGGAAAGTAATGAAAACTGCTGTAGAAGTTGGCTTGAAAAAAAGTGGAAGACTCCCTGCTCCAATTTTTTACCCTAGAAAAGCTCAAAAAGTGCTTCGACATAAAAATGCCATGCATCCCTCGCTTCTTCATTATCCCCACTTCTACGCATATGCGCTTGCTGTCTCTGAAGAAAATGCTGATGGAGCTGATGGTTCTGAAATTGTAACAGCTCCCACTTGTGGTGCTGCTGGTGTCATTCCTGGTGCTTTGTATGCTATGCAGAAATTTTTAAAATTTTCAGATATCGATATCGAAAAAGCACTCATTGTTGGTGGGCTTTTCGGTGTTGTTACCAAACTAAACGCCTCTGTCAGCGGTGCCGAAGTAGGATGTCAAGGAGAAGTCGGTGTAGCCTGTTCTATGGCAAGTGCTGCCATTTGCTTCCTAATGGGGGGAAGCTTAAAACAAATTGAATATGCTGCAGAAATTGGCCTTGAACATCATCTGGGAATGACTTGTGATCCAGTTGCTGGAGCGGTACAAGTTCCTTGTATCGAACGAAATGCTATCGCTGCCATTCGATCTCTCGATTCTGCCATGTACGCTCTCTGCTCTCCAAGCGAATACCGAGTTACATTCGATGATATTATACAAATCATGTATGAAACAGGCAAAGATTTACAAGCTAGTTATAGAGAAACATCCACTGGTGGTTTAGCAAAAACTTGGCAAGCCGGACATATGAGAAAGAGTGTCGAAGTTACAAGCGATAGTAATGACCCAGATATTAACAGTAAAAAAGTTGGTGAGTGTAAAATCTGCCCGAGTAGTGATTGCAGTAGTTGTAAGTAACCGCTATTTTACGTTTATTTGTGTCCATTAACGTCATTTTGTAAAGATTAACATATTATTATGATTATTTTTTTGCTAATCGACTCTTTCAATATATAATAAATATTTTATTTACAACAAGAAAGGAATATTATGAAAAAAATATTACTTACAGCAACACTCTTTTGTAGTACAATACTTTGCTTAGCCTCTACATTTGAAGCTGCTACCTCAGGTAGTTCTGCACAAAGCGGTAGCTCAACACCCCTCGTAATTTCACAGTATATTGGGATTTTCAACGATGGAACAACGGATAATTTCCATGCAGCCCTTGCAAAAAAACCACCTTTTAACGAATGGGACATCACAGATATTGCATTTGTCCATACTTACTTAGAAAATGGATATTATGTAGCGGACTACGAAAATGCGCGAGGTGGCCAACCTATAAGTGGTTCAGATACGGATAGCAATAGAATCAGTCAGCTACTTCTATGTGCTACGGATACTAATCCAGCGACAAACCCTAACAATTATTCGCAAGCTAATATAAATATGAAGTTCTTAATTTCGCTTGGATGGGGCAATAATGATTTTTCTAACGGTGCAAAAAATCCAGATCAGTTCGCCGCATCTGTATGTAAGATTATCCAAGATAACGATTTAGATGGTTTTGATATCGATTATGAGGACGACTCGTCGATGACTCCTCAAAGTTTTGTGGCTGTTTCTAAAGCCCTTCGCGAACATTTAGATGCACTCGGGGCAACTATGGATAAAACAGGTAAAAAACTCTACTTAACAATTACACCGGCGACAACAAGCGGTCTTGATATGAATGCAATTAATCAATATTATGATTTCGTTCAAATCCAATCTTATGATGCGTTAAATGACAGTGGTTGTTCTCCAAATTCATTTAGTAGTGTGAATCCTTCAAAAATACTAATTGGAAGAGATTATGAAAATGGTGATACTATGACAGATACGAGATATGGTATGGGAAATATTATGACATATATCGCAAATAATAATTTTAGAGGAATAATGGGATGGCGCGTAAATGCAGGCAATCAGCTTAATAACTCACCAAAATTTTCTGGCCCAACCATGATGTATAATGCTGTGAATTATCAATAAATAAAAGAGATGCCTAGTTGCATCTCTTTTATTTAACTGTTATAAAGTTCAAACTCTCCTGTTTCTTTATTGTAATTATATATTTCTCCTGTTTCAATGATATAGTGCCAACCTAAAATTTTAAGCTTTCCCTCAATATATTTTTCAACTATATAAGGATAACTCAGTAAATGTTTAATCTGCTCAACGACATTGAGTTGTTCCGTTAAAAATTCACGTCCCGAATCACACAGATGGCTATGCTCTTTCTCAATCTTTTCCTTGACAGCTTTAGCAAGTTCTAACCACTTTTTCGTATTTGGGATATTCGATAACTTCTCATCTGATGCAAATAGTGCATTGCATCCACCGCAATTAGAGTGCCCGCATACCACAATAGCCTCTACCCCAAGAGCAACAATAGCATATTCAATGGCAGCTGTTGTTGCTAAGTGTTCATCAACTTTTCTATAATTCGGTACTAAATTGGCCACATTTCTAATGATGAAAAGTTCCCCTGGTTTTGTATGACATATCATATTAGGGTCTACTCTCGAATCAGAACACGCAATAAAAAGTGTATGGGGGTTTTGATGACTTGAAAGTTCTTCAAAATGTTTACGGTACTTTTCAAATACCTCTTCCTTGAATTTAACCGTTCCCTGTAATAATTTATCTTTCATTTGTCCTCCTAGAATTTCTGCTGTAACTGTTTTAATAATTGAAAAATTGCAATAGAATCACTTTTTCGCCCACTTTTAATCCCTACTTCACATTCTATGATGGCATCTAATGCAAAATCAATAAATTCGAAAGAAATTTTATCTATCATCTCCAATTTTTTGAAATACGCGTAAGGGTGTTTATAATAGAGTTTCGTAAGCGTAGGAGCATGAATTTTTGAAAATTGAGTATAATTTTGAGCAGATAAAAGCAGATTTTTCTCTCTTTCATACTCTTTAAGAATTTTATATACCAAAATATCATCTGTCAAGAGGGCGAGTAGCAACATGTATTGACGTTCTCTCTCTACAAATTCATATAGTGTCTTTAATTCTTTGTTTTGAAAGTAACGTTCTATGTAGTAAAATATCTCTTGTTCTTTATAAGTTACAAATTTTAAAGCTTCCTCTAACTTAAATTTTCTTCCATGAAAAAAAAGTGTTAATTTTTCGATTTCTCTACAATAAGTGTAGAAATTTTCTGGTAACGCATTAACTAATTGTTGTGCATCAACTCTTTCACACTCCAAAGATTCACATAAAATTTTTGTAAATTCAGTTGATAAATTTTTATCTTTATTCTCGTAAATCGTCACGTTTTTAGAAAGCTTTTCCTTTTGCTTCGCTGTTAAAAGTTCACCTTCACCTTCTAATAACACTAAGTTTGATGTATGGGCAATCCGTTCTACTTGAGATATAAACTCTCCTATTTTTTTAATTTTATTCACTCTTTTTCCTATTACTAACTTAGATTTTTCAAATAAGCTAGAAGTCATAAGAGATTCAAAAAAAGCCTGAAAATCACTATTTTGGGTAAAATCATACACTTCTACTCTCAAAAAATTTCCTTTTTCTTCTTTAATTCGTTTTTCAAAATCAAACAGTCTGCACTCAGTCCCATGATAAAGAGTTATCATTTCAACACCGCCTGCCAGATATAATCGCTCTCCATACCTAGATATATTTCAAATTCACCAAACCGTCTAATTCTACCTATAATAAACTGATACATTTTTAAACGAATAGGCTTAAAATAGCGTTCTTTCCCATCAACTCCAATAACAAAATTTTTTAAAAAAAGATCAGTTGAATGTGTTTTTAAAACTTCTGCCTTTAATCCTTTGCGATATCTAAGACTCCCTATCCCAATATTTGAAACTTTTGTCAAATCTAGTTCAGTAAAAAGCCTCTCTATCATAGTAGAATATACAGCGTCAAAATCATCGCAGTAGATAAGAGGATCAAGCCTAAGTCCAATTTTAAAGCCTGCTCTTTGAAGTTTTATTGCGCTCTCTAATCTTTCTTCAAAAGAGGCTGTTTTTAGCTCATATTTTTTTACAATCTCTTGAGGGCTAAATGTAAAGGCTACCTCCACATTGGGCATGGCTTCTCTCTCTAAAAACGTCTGATTTAAGGTGTGTTTGCTTCTAATTTCAAGGATTAGATCAGGGCGCGTCTCAAAATAGTCTAAAATATTTTTAAGTGCCCTCTTAAATAGCAGTACAAGCAGTTCATTGGGCAATTGTTTTCATAGCTTAAGTAGAGCTCCTCGTGAATGGCTTTAAACTCTTTATCTAAATAGTACTCTTTCAAAAACTTTCCCTTCTTCACACCGATAAAAAAATAATTTTTTTCTTCAGTAAAAGAGAGATTCTTTCCTTTTAATAGCTTTACAAATGCCGCTTCACTCTCAATAAAATTAACAGAAGAGATTTTGCCTAAAAGCTCTCTTCCCATTTTAAAATTTTCACACCCTTTTTCTACATAAATGTTCTTCATTTTATTCCTTTATATCAATTTTCCCATGATTGAGTTTTGTTAAAATAGCGAGTAATATGATAGGTTTACTCACAAGCGAAAGTGGAATTATGATCTCTTCCCCATTGTGTGTAATGACTTGAACACATCTTATAATCTTCTTTTGCTTTAGAAGAGCTCTTCTACCAACTGCTAGCACCTTAATTTGCGAGATATCTCTTTTAGTTCCGTTAAAGTTCAATATTTCATTCTCTAAGTCTATTTTTATTGAGAATTTAAGTATCGGAAAAATTCCATAAAAAGCTAATCCATACATGATTATAGCATAGAACACAAAGAAAAATGATGTGTGAATTGAGGAGATCAATACCCCTGTTGCCACGACAATTAAGCAGAGCGATATAATATATTTTAGTATGCTTTTTTTAAAACTAATTTTAAAAAGATATTTTTTTTCAGTTAAAGTCACACTTAATATTCTTTCCAATATTTCCATTAGTTACTTCCCCCGCTACTACTTGATCCGCTACTGTACTCTTCGATATCTTTATCTGAGACAAGCTTATAGATTACTTCACCATTTTTTTTCATATTGAGCTCATCGCGTGCAACTTTTTCAATATTAATATTTTTATTTAACCCATTAAGTTTTTTAGTAAGCGACTTCTGTTCTTTTAAAAATTCTTGATAATGTGCGTTTTTTGTTTTAAACTCTTTTTTAAGTTGATACATTTCTACAAGTCCAAAAGCAATAGAAATCAAGAGCTTCAAGATAACTATTATTAAAACCAACCACAATAAACCTATAAGGAAACGCTTTTTATCAAGGGTTCTCTTAATTTTTTTTACCATGACTTTCCTTCTTTCTCTTCTTATGAACTATAACATAAAGTATAAAAACAATGATTAAAGCAATTAAAATATATGGAAAAAAATGATGAACATACTGAGTTACTAAAGTCATATTATTTCCTACATAGAATCCTATTGTAGTTAAAAAAATTACCCAAATAAGTGACCCTAAAAGCGTATAAATAAAAAATTTCACTTTATTCATTCTTACAATCCCAGCGGGAATCGAAATATAATTTCTAACCAATGGAATAACACGCCCTACAAAGGTAGAAATAGATCCATACTCAAGGAAAATTTTCTCCATAAATTCAAATTTACTAGTTGAAAATCCGAAATATTTGCCATATTTAAGTAGAAATTTTCTCCCAAGTTTTTCTCCGATATAATAATTTATGTATGATCCAACCATACTACCTAAAAGTCCCATTAAAATAACTATCCAATAACTCATGTGCCCAAGAGATACCATATATCCCGCTGGGGCAAGTATTATTTCACTTGGAAGCGGTATAAAAGTGCTTGATATTGACATTAATAAAAAAACACCAATATAACCTATTTTTAAAAAAATTAAAGTCACTATGGATGTTGTGTACAGCACAAGTTCATGCATTATTTCTCCTCCAATTGAGCTAAATAGTCTATAGCTAAATAATATGAGCGTTCCTTGAATCCAGTAATTTGACCTAAACAAAGTTTTGTAAAAAGTGAAGTTTTTCTAAACTCCTCCCTTGCATAGATGTTTGAAAGATGTACCTCAATCATTGGAACCTTTACCATCTCTAACGCATCATAAATAGCGATACTATAATGCGAAAGTGCCCCCATATTTAAGATAATAAAATCACATTTTTCTTTTACTAAAGTGTGAAGTTTATCAATAATTTCCCCTTCATGATTTGATTGAAACGCTTGAAGTTCTAAATTAAGAGATTTACCATAATTTATTAGAGAATCCATTAGTTGGGAATAGGTCTCACTTCCATAATGCTCTTTGGAACGAAACCCCAACATATTGAGGTTTGGCCCATTTACAATCCATCCTGTTTTATACATCGCTTCCATTCCTCACACTTTCAATAATATTGATAAATTCGTCTGTACTATTAAAATCATTGTATACCGAGGCGAAACGAATATAGGCGACTAAATCCTTCGCCTTTAATTCATCTAAAATATACTCTCCAATTATCTTCGAATCTACAACAATTTTTTCACTTAAAAGAATTCTCTTCTCAACACTTTGAACCGATGCATTGATATCTTCAGGCGAAATAGGACGCTTTTCTAGCGCTCTTATAATTCCATTTCTTACTTTTACGCTATTAAATGGTTCTACCGTTCCGTTTTTTTTCATTACAAGAACATTTTCGCTTTCAAATCGCTCAAAAGTTGTAAATCGATGTTTACATACAAGACACTCTCTTCTGCGTTTTATGGCAAAATCATCATCGCTTGCTCTTGAATCTACAACTTTTACATCACCACTTTTGCAAAACGGACACTTCATATTCCCATCCTTAAACTAAATTTTCCTCATGATCAATCAACTCTATGACCTCTGTCGGTGTTTTGGCATTAATTAAAGATTTTCTAAATGTTTCACTTCGTATAAGCCTTGAAATT
>JAPLKR010000108.1 GCA_026387965.1 Fusobacteriota bacterium
AACATAAAAAATGGGTGAATACATTAAAGAAAAACAAAATATTTCAAAGTATGTCAAGAAAAGGGAATTGTTTAGATAACTCTCCTATGGAAAATTTCTTTGGGATACTAAAACAAGAGATGTATTATGGCAATAAATTCAGCGCATTTGATGAATTGAATTCTGCGATTAGAGAGTACATAGATTATTACAATAATAAACGGATTAGAATAAAATTGGCTGGAATGTCTCCAGTTCAATTCCGGATTCATTCCAGCCAATCGGCTGCTTAATTTTTTACTCTAACTTTTGGGGGTCGGTACACTGAAGGCTCTTTTTTATTTATGAGTAAAGTTTTGCTACAATTTTCCCTACTGTTCTTTGATTTCTAATTTCGTAAAGAGCATTAGGGACTTCTGAAAGAGAAATTACTTTAAGTGATTCTATTCTAATAATATTTTTTTCTAATAGTTGTGTACATTCTGTGCCCGCTTTTACAAGTTTTGCAGCACCTCTTTCTCCAAATTGATGACCGCTTCCTAAACTTAAATGGTGAACCCCAATCCCTTTCAAAAAAGCATTTTGATATTTCCCTGTATCAATCATATCCACAAGCTCAACCATTTCGCCTTCATACGCTAAAGAATTAGCACAAAGAGCACCGTTTGTGCCACCCACGCAATCAAGTGCCTTCATCACTTTTTTACCTTGTGTAATCTCAACAATTCGTGCCAATATATCTTCAGAGTTATAATCTACTGCATAGTCAGCTCCAAGTGACATCACATACTCTTTATTTTTTAAAGAACATGTTACGATAATGGGATATGCGCCAAGATGTTTGGCAATTTGTATTGCAAAACTTCCAACCCCCCCACTACCTCCAGCAATAAATAAAGAATCCCCTTTTGAAATTTTAAGTTTATCTGTAAGTGCTCTATACGCAGTCCATCCTGCACATGGTAATGCCGCAGCCATTTCAGGAGCTACATTGGGGTGTTTTATAACCATTTTGAAATTTTGGACACAATATTCTGCGAATCCACCATTTTTTCTAAACATATTTCCGTGGAACAACACTTTTTCACCTATATTTATACCTTTTACATCACAGCCAATTTCTACTACTTCTCCCGATACATCAAGTCCTGTAATATAACCAGGTGCCATATCAGAAATCATCCCCTTCCAGAGATTAATTTTAGAATCTACAGGGTTTAATCCAACTGCTTGAACTTTTACTAAAATATCTTGATTCGTGATTTTAGGAAGATCTACAATTTCTTCTAAAAATTCATCCGTATATAAGTTATATGTAATCGCCTTCATTTTATATCCTAATTATTAGAAGTAGGAAGAGAATTTATACCATGAGGTGCTGCAATCGAGTTAGTAGCAGGTGCTGAGTTAATCGTTTGTCCATATCTAAGTTCTGGACTCTTTATCGGCATCACAACAACTTGGCCATTAGGATAGGTTATTGTTAAATTTACTGCTGTTTGATATTTGTTCCATACCGTTGAATTTTGAAGCATTCTAAAAGCTATAACCACATCTTGATTGAAATTACCATTTTGTATAGGAATTGTTTGAGAACCAATAACTCCACCTCCAAAAGTTTCTAACGAAAGTGTGCTTGCAGTTGATGTCCCTTGAATTTGAAGATGCATTTCATAATACGTCATCGTTGAACTATATGCATTTCCTTTAATATACCATTTTTGCTTAATCAATTTTGTGATATTATTTTTATTATCTAATGTTGAAGAACCACTTAGTTGCAGCGAACTTGTACCACTTGAAGATACTTGCTTTACTATGTTTCCAGCACCACTGATTACCGTGGTTGTATTCGCAGCTAAAACTAAACCTGACACCCCAATAATTGCAGAAACTAATACAATAAGTTTTTTCATCTTACACCTCCGATTTATATATTTGCAGTTTATCACACATCACTCAATTTGTCACTAAAATTCAATTATAATTTTAAGTTTATAGTCACATTACAATTGAACAAATACACCCTTCTCTGAATGTTAATTTTAAATTTTAAATTTTAGTAAATCAAATATCTAGAAAATGCAATATTCTGTTATTTTAATTTTTTTAATATTCATTTCTTGCTTTTATATTTATTTATAAAAACCTGGAATCGCACATAAAATAATTTTTAGCACTTCAAGTTTATCTTGAAAAAACTTCAATAATACACTATAATGTAATGTGTCTAATATTTAGGAGGAAAGATGTCTAATTGTTACTGTGGAAATAAAGAAACATTTGAAAATTGTTGTGGAAAGTATATATCTGGAAAATCTAAACCTAAAACTGCTGAAATATTAATGCGCTCGCGATACTCTGCTTATATCGTAAAAGCGATTGATTATCTTATGAATAGTACTACCCCAATGGAAAATATGGAAAATGCTCGTAAAGCAACTGAAGATTGGGCCAACGCTGCAACTTTTTCAGGTCTTAAAATTATTTCTTGCGAAAATGGTGAAGAAAAAGATGCTGATGGTATTGTAGAATTTAAAGCTTTCTTTAGTGATAAAGGCGCAACATTTACGCATCATGAACGTGGCTATTTTATTCATCAAAAAGGAAAATGGCTCTATGATAAAGAACTACCGATTGATAAGACGATCATAAATGATGAAAAAATTGGAAGAAATGACCCTTGTACATGCGGTAGTGGAAAGAAATATAAGAAATGTTGTGGAGTGAACGCATAATGAAAACCGTACTTATTACAGGTGCAACCAGTGGAATCGGAAAAGCTACTGCCCTTCTGCTTGCTAAATCAAATTATAGAGTCATCGCTTGGGGGAGAGACCAAGAAAAATTGGAGCTTTTAGCACAAGAACTCAGTCACGGTACAAGTGACTTTATGGTTAAAAAAGTAGATGTTTGCGATGCCTCTCTAGTAGAGCAGACCATCAAAACCCTTATTGAACAAAGCATTCGTATTGATTTCTTAATCAACAATGCAGGGCTAGCTAAAGGTCTTCAAAAACTTCATACTCAGCCTTTAAAGCATTTTGATGAGGTGTTTGACACAAATGTTAAGGGTCTATTGTATGTTACAAAATTTATCGTTGAAGATATGGTGAAGCGAGATCAAGGACATATTATCAATATCGGTTCGATTGCTGGCATTCACGCTTATTCAAACGGTGCTTTATACTGTGCAAGCAAATCAGCTGTAGCAACATTAAGTGATGGGCTTCGTCAAGACTTAGTAGATAAAAATATTAAGGTAACCAATATTCAACCCGGCCTTGTCGAAACACCCTTTAGCGAAGTAAGGTTTTTAGGTGACAGTGTGCGTGCAAAGAGCGTCTATCAAGGAATCGAATCTTTAAAACCAGAAGATATAGCCTCAACCATACTTTATGCAATGCAGACGCCACCTCATGTGCAAATTGCTGAAATCAATATAATGCCAACACACCAAGCTACGGGCGGAGTGATTTATAAAAAATAAAAAAGAAGTATTAAACTTCTTTTTTATTTGCTATTATGAGTTTGTTGTTCCATAAATTCAATTCATTTCCTTTCCTTTTTAGAGATAGAAAGTACATAAGTATCACCATATTTTTATTGTGAGTAGAAATAATTCTTCCCTACTGCATCAAAAAATTAAAATTGAAGTTATACTCGTACTTATCTTGGCTTTAAGAAGTAAAATAAGCCCCATCAATTTCAATATCACCGTTCACAAAAAAATGTATGAATCAAATATTTCTAAATATTTTAATTTTTTTTAATAAAATTTTTATTCTTAACCTTTTCACACTTATTGTGGTCACTTTAGATACTCTGTTTTCATCACTTGATAAACTTCTTCAACACACTCTATCTTAACATCATTCCATATCTCTTGTGCACGTATTGCTTGAACTACAAGCATATAGAGACCATTTTCAACCTTAGCCGTTTTTGAAGCATAACTCATAAATAGTGTTGTGTAGGGGTTGTAAACAATATCAATCACATAGGGAAAATTATCTACTATAAATGCAGTGACGGCAGAACTCTTGTTATTAGGAATCATGCCACATGGCGTACAATTCACAATTAATGTTCCCTTTTCTTCTAATAACTCATTGTAGGTTATAAAATTTAGACTTTCAAAATCAGTAAAACTTTTTTTAGCTTTTTCTACATCTCGCGTTACTAAAATTACGTGAGCACACTCATCAAGCAGTGCTTTTACTACTGCTTTCGCAGCTCCCCCAGCACCAAGTACAAAAACATTTTCGTTCACTAACGGGATACTCATTCGACAAACAGTCGCTCGGAAACCTTCATAATCTGTATTATGCCCTACCAGTTTACCCTCAACATTAACCACTACATTAATGGCGCCAATACTTTTTGCCGCTTCAGAAATATCATCTAAAAATGGTATCACTCGCTCTTTATGAGGAATAGTCACATTAAGCCCCTTGATCTCACCACCTTTAACCCTTACGAGTACATCATTAACTTCCTTATCCGTTTTAGCTTCAAAAAGAATATACTCTCCTAAAATATTAGCTGTTTTCATGATGATTTCATGTAATATGGGCGATTTACTATGACTTAAATTTCCCCCTAATAATCCGAACTTATTCATGACTGTTCTCCTGCAGAATAATTTTTATATTCAATTCTAATCTTATAATTCAATTATATCATAGAGATTGGTGCCAATCAATTTATTATATAATTCTTCCTCATTTTCTTTTATATTTCAGACAAAAATATTATTCGAATTAATTGAAGTCGTTAATATCCAATAATATTGTTCCAATTTTCAACACAACCAATACAATTAGTTGCGGTTCTATGAAAAATGTATTATAATTAAAAAAGTTATCGTTATTATTGGGTTTGAAAAATCGAAATCAAAATGCTTGAAAAGTTCAAAAACAACTTATATAATAATTAATGTAATTAAATGCGTTATTCTATTGACAAATTATATAAAAAGATCTAGAATATGTCTGCGCAAAACTATTTGAGTAAATTAAAAGATAAAATATCTTTTGGGTATCAACATCTTGTGTTTTAATATTCATAAAATAAAAATTTAGTATCGATATTCAACACAAGAATTGCAAATTACTTAAATAAATCTATTAATGTAATAACGATAAAAAGGAGAAACAATTGGATATAACTTCAATTATAATCACACTAATTTTGGTATGCCTTCTCATGCTTCCGTTGGGTAAATACATTGCAAATATCTATACCAAAGAAAAAAGCTTTGTAGACAAAATTTTCAACCCTATTGATAGAATAATTTTAAAAACAGGTAAAATAAATGTTAGTGAAATGACGTGGTTTACTTATGCAATTTCTCTACTTATTACTAATTGTATTATGGGGGTTATTTGTTTTATTGTTTTATTATTTCAAGGAGGTTTAGGCCTTAATCCAAATCATTTTCTAAATATAAACCCTGTACTGGCTTTAAATATCATTTCAAGTTTTATAACTAATACTGACTTACAAACCTATTCAGGAGAAGCTACTCTTTCTAATTTAAGCCAAACAGCTGTAATTACATTTTTTATGTTTACTTCAGCAGCTTCTGGTTTATGTTTTGCTGCCGCTTTTATGAGAGGTCTCATTGGTAAAACTAAAACCTTAGGTAATTTCTATGTCGATTTCGTGAGAATCACAACAAGACTCCTTATCCCTCTATCGTTTATTGTTGGAATTATACTTATTAATCAAGGCGTTATACAAACATTTTCAGGAAATTTAATCGCTACTACCCTTGTAGGTGGTAAGCAAATTATTTATTTAGGGCCAGTAGCATCCCTTGAAGTCATAAAAAACTTAGGAACAAATGGAGGTGGGTTTTTTGGGGCTAACGCTGCCTATCCATTTGAAAATCCAACACCTATTTCAAATATGATAGAAATCATTCTTATGATGCTTATTCCAAGTTCACTTATATTTACATTCGGTTTCATGCTAAAAAAAATGAAGCAAGCATGGATAATTTTTTTTAGTGTTATGGTTATTTTTATAATTTTTATTATCGCTTGTAATTATTTTGAGCTCGGTAATATGATTGGAAAAGAGACTCGATTTGGTACTGGAATGTCATCATTCTTTTCAGTGGTTACAACCGTATTTAACACCGGTTCAGCTAACTGTTCACTTGACCTTCTTACGCCTCTTGGAGTACTGATTCCTCTCTTTACTATGATGCTCTCGTGCTTATTTGGTTCAGATGGAACAGGCTTTGGCAACATTATCTTGTATGTCTTATTAACTGTGTTTATATGTGGGCTTATGGTCGGACGAACGCCAGAATTTTTATCAAAAAAAATTGAAGCAAAAGAGATGAAATATATCGCTACCGCCATTTTAATTCATCCCATAATTATTCTTGTGCCAACCGCTATTACTTTAATATGGCCATCTACTATGGGAAGCTCTCTAGGTGGCCCATCATATCATAATTTTACACGAATTATTTACGAATATACTAGTGCTGCTGCTAATAATGGATCATCACTAAGTGGTATTGATAGTACAAATTTTGTAAATATTTCTACAGCTATCACCATGTTTATTGGAAGGTATGCCTCAATCTTTCTGCTTCTTGCGACTGCAGGCTCCCTTGCATCAAAACAAGCTATTCCTGAATCTATTGGTACTTTTAAAACCAATACAGTTACATTTGCCATAACGCTTATTGCTATCATGATGATAGTAGGCGCTTTAACATTTGTTCCAGCTCTATTATTAGGGCCCATAGCAAATCATTTTGTTCTTTAGAAGGTGAAAAAATGAAACGAACTAATACATTCATTACTAAAAAAATATTTCTTACATCTTTTTTGGATTCATTTGTCAAATTAAATCCAAAATATATGGCAAAAAATCCTGTTATGTTTATTGTTGAAATTGGTTTTTTTATTACTTTACTTTTATCAATAATCCCAAATCTCCTAGGTGGTCATAGTAACCAACTATATAATATTGCGGTTACTTTAATACTTTTCATTACTCTTGTATTTGCAAATTTTTCCGAATCAATTGCAGAAGGACGTGGAAAAGCTCAGGCAAATTCTCTTAAGAAATCTAACACTAATGCCAAGGCTAAAAGAATTACCCACAATACAATAGAAATAGTTGATAGCTCTGACATTAAGAAAAATGATATTGTACTCGTTGAAATGGGTGATATTATTCCAAATGACGGTGAAATTATTGAAGGAATTGCTATGGTAGATGAGTCAGTTATTACTGGTGAGTCCGCCCCCGTTCTAAAAGAAGCTAAAAGTGATTTCAATTCTGTAACAGGTGGTACAACAGTCAAAAGCGACTTCTTAAAAATTCGTATTACTGCAGAAAAAGGAGAGTCTTTTTTAGATAAAATGATTCTACTTGTTGAAGGGGCAACTCGACAAAAAACACCTAACGAAATAGCACTATCTGTACTCCTAATAACACTTAGTATTATTTTCATAGTTGTGGTGGCAACTCTTTATCCAATTTCACACTATGTTGGTATTTCAACTATAACTATTCCGACATTGGTTGCCCTACTTGTATGCTTAATTCCAACCACAATCGGTGGGCTTCTTTCTGCCATTGGTATATCTGGTATGGATCGAGTTACAAAATTTAATGTGATTGCACTATCAGGTAAAGCTGTCGAAGCTTGTGGCGACGTTGATACAATGATTCTTGATAAAACAGGAACAATTACCTTTGGAAATAGAATGGCTTCAGAATTTATTCCAGTTGGTGACGTGAATGCTGAAGAGCTCATTTATCATTCGCTAATAAGCTCTTATTTTGATGACACTCCCGAAGGTAAATCAATTGTCACCCTCGCAAGTCAGTCTATTGATTTTTCAGAAAATGATATAAAAAATATTCAATTAGAACCCTTTTCAAGTGTTACTCGTATGAGTGGTATAACAACTTCAGACGGTAAAATTATAAAAAAAGGAGCAAGCAGTAATATAATTCAATACATTAATGCACTATCAGGAACAATACCACAAGATCTCTTAGAAAAGGTTGAATATGTTTCTAAACAAGGTGGGACACCGCTTGTAGTATGCGCTGAAAACAGAATTCTTGGAGTCATATACTTAAAAGATACTGTCAAACCAGGACTATCCGAAAGATTTAATCGCCTAAGAGAAATTGGCATTAAAACAATCATGTGTACTGGAGATAACCCCTTAACAGCTGAATTTGTGGCAAGAGAAGCAGGAGTAGATGAATTTGTGGCACAATGTACTCCACAAGATAAGATCGATCTCATTATTCGTGAACAGAAATTAGGAAAAATTGTAGCTATGACCGGTGATGGTACCAATGATGCTCCCGCACTTGCTCAAGCAAATGTCGGCATCGCAATGAACAATGGAACTATCGCCGCTAAAGAAGCTGCAAATATGATTGATCTCGATTCGGACCCTACCAAGATATTAGAAGTTGTTGAAATAGGAAAACAATTGTTGATTACACGAGGTTCTCTAACAACATTCAGTATTGCTAACGATGTCGCTAAGTATTTTGCCATCCTTCCGGCACTGTTTACAGCCGCAATACCACAAATGAATATTTTTAATATTATGCATCTACATTCTGCTAATACCGCAATACTTTCAGCATTAATATTTAATGCCATTATCATCCCCCTTCTCATTCCTATCGCAATTAAAGGGGTTAAATACAAACCTATGAGTGCAGAACAAATATTCCGAAGGAATATTATTATCTATGGCCTTGGTGGAATTATTGTTCCATTTATTGGAATCAAAATTATTGATATACTTTTAACTTTGCTACTACATATCATATAAGGTGAGGAGAAATATGAATACACTAAAAAGTTCTTTATATATCACAGTTATTTTTTTAATACTATGTGGTTTTATTTTCCCCTTTGCTTTAACAATGGTTGGAAGAGTATGTTTTCCTACACAAGCAAACGGAAGCTTAATATACCAAAATTCAACACTTGTTGGATCTAAACTTATTGGACAAGATTATAGTGGCAATTTAAAATATTTTCAAAGTCGAAAGAATTCTGGTTCTGGAGTCGACCCTGAAATTTTTATAAGTGATGCAAATCAGCAAGCAATTGCACTCTCTAAATCAACCGGAATTAGTCTAGCAACATTAAATACAATTATAAAATCTAATACCATAAAGCCACAATTTGGCGTATTGGGGCCAGAACGCGTCAATGTATTAATGGCCAATTTAGAACTTCAAAAAATGTATCGCTAGGAGTCAATGTATGACTGAAAATTCGGAGCGCCTTACTCCTGAAAAGGCATTAAAAATTACTCAGAAAGCTCAAGCTAAAAAACAGGGAAAACTAAAGATTATTATTGGATATGCTCCTGGTGTGGGTAAGACATACTCCATGCTAAATGAAGGTAATCGTCGACTACAACGTGGTGAAAATATTATGATTGGATACCTTGAAGATCACAACCGCATTGATACAAACAGTCAAGTTCTACAACTTCAAGTAATACCACCGCTCATAATTAATTATAATAATCGAGAATTTTATGAAGTCGATGTAGAGAAGATTTTAGAAATAAAACCTGATACAATTCTTATTGATGAACTCGCTCACACTAATGCCCCAACTTCTAAAAATAATAAAAGATACATTGATATCCAAAACATCTTAGAACATAATATCAACGTTATTACGACACTCAATATTCAACATCTTGAAAGCTTAAATGATATCATTAAAAAAATAACTTCAATTCAAGTGAATGAAACTATTCCTGATAAAATTGTACAAAATGCGGATGAAATTATTGTGGTAGATATCACGCCTCATGCTCTTCAAAACAGATTAAAGCGTGGCGATATTTATGCATCAAGTAAGATCACAACTGCTTTAGATAATTTTTTTAAGCTTGGAAATTTAGGCGCTCTTCGAGAAATTGCACTTCGCCAGACTGCACAAGAAGTCGAAGAAGAGTTAATTGAATACTTAGATGAAAATAATATCAAAAAAAATTGGCATACCGTTGAAAAAATTATGGTGTGTATTGGTTCTGCCGCTACTTCTAAAACACTTATTCGAAGAGGTATTCAGCTTTCAAAAAGATTCAACGGCGAACTGTATGTAGTAAACATAAAATCTACTCACCCTTCAGCTCCTAAATCAAGTGAAATTCAAAAAAAAATGCTTGAAGAAAATATTAGCTTTGCACGCAATCAAGGAGCGACAATTATTTTATCCGAAAGTAATCAAATAACAAAAGAAATTCTGAAAATTGCACAAGAAGCTCATATTACACAACTTATTATTGGTCACACCCAAAGAACTTTTTTACAAAAATTACTACACGGAAATCCTGTAAACCAACTTCTTAAATTACTGAATTCAATCGAGATTCATATTGTTCCCCAAGAACTTTATAATAAAAAAGGAAAGATTACAATTGATGTGCCCCCCAAAAGTTAGACGCGAGTCTAATCAAGGGGGGCATTTTCTATGTCAAAATATAGTGATTAATTAAAGAGTCTAGTGGTAAAAGAGTATAACACAGAGGTAATGAGTTCAACTAAATTAGCTAAAAAAATATGGAATAAAGTCTGGCAATGAAATATTGAAATGGGTAAAAAGATATCGTGGATTGGGGTTTAAAGGTATCAAAAAAAAATATTAAAATGAAAAATATAGTAGCGAATTCGAGATAAATATAATAAACTATATGAAGCATAACAAAGCTTCATATAGTGAAATGTCCTTTCATTTCGGTATTTCTGAAAGTAGCATATTGCAAATTATCTAAATCAACGGATTAAAAAGAAAATTATAAAAAAATTCAAGAGAGTAGCTTAGACTAAAATTGTAGGACTACAAAGATTGTTTTTATAGAATATCTTTTTTCAAAAAGCTATCTTGACTTTTTGGGGTACTATATAAATTATTACAATAATAAACGGATTAAAATAAAATTGGCTGGAATGTCTCCAGTTCAATTCCGGATTCATTCCAGCCAATCGGCTGCTTAATTTTTTAGTCTAACTTTTTGGGTCGGTACAATGTAATCTTTCTTTTTTTTATTACTATCTTCTCTCTAAATAATATCTTTGTAATTCATCAAGAGTAATATTGCCATCCATATAAAGTTTATCAAGCATTCCAAGTACTTTATTAACAGTTAACAACTCTTTTTCAACATTTTTTTTTATTAAAAAATTTTTATCAATCTCTAACCAATTATACTCTTCCCACATTTTTGATATCCCCCGATTCAAAATTTATATGTAACAAGCTAATTATAGCACGTTTCATATACTTTATCAATAAAATTCATCGAATGTTCACACAAATAATAAATAAATTATAATAAAAGCACCATTTTTTAGAAATTTCTACAATTTATATGAGGTTTAATTAGTCTTTTAAACGAATAAATATCATCCTCACGGTTGAAAACCTTACTTTTTAAAACGAATTGCCTATATTGGTTGTCGCTTTTATTTCATTACCAGAAATACTTTTCCCCCCGCCAACAAAATATTGAGCTAGCAACAGTATAATTACAATTGCAATACAAATAATTACTATTTTATTTTTAAGTTTCATGTACTACCTCCTAGAATGGAAAGTCATCATCTTCAACAGCTGCAGCTGGAGAACTTACCTTTGATTTCGTAGTTGATTCTGAACTTGATGTGCTTTCGGCACGTTTAGCCCCTTTTGGAAATTCTGCATTACTAATTAAAACTTCAGTATTTTTTCTTTTTTCTCCATTATCTGTTTCATAACTACTTACACGTAGTTCTCCTGTAACTTCAATTCCGTCGCCTTTTTTAAAATACTGGGCAATAAATTCTGCTTTTTTCTCCCAAACCATGCAGTTAATAAAATCTACTTCATCTTTAGAAAAAGTTCTATTTACCGCTATACCAAAACGTGCATAATTTTTTCCACTATTTGTACTCTTAAGCTCAACATCGGAAGTGAGTCTTCCTGATAAAATTACAACATTCATTTTTTATCCTCCAAAATTATTTTTTTAAATTATCCCAAATACTTTTTTGATACTTTTTACATTGCCTTAGAACAGTATGATAAAATTCTTGATAATAGCCATGATACATCCTGTCAACATGCGCTGAGTTTTTCTCAAGTAGTTGAATTTCTCTCTCTTTATCTGTTATCTCTCTGCCTTCTAAATGCTTGATTTTTGCAATCTCTTTCGAAATAAGCAAACGACTTTCAAAAAGCTTCGCCATTTCACAGTCAATCTTTTCTATTTCTTCTCTATAATAATTAAGATCTTTCATCTATCCTCCAACGCTTAATATTATAACATAAAATCTAAAATTCCTATAGCACAAATTGCTTCAACAATCACAGCCGCACGAAGAACAATACAGGGATCATGCCTCCCTTGAAGTTGCAACTTTATCTTCTCTCCATGGCAATTAACACTCTCTTGCTCGGTAAATATCGATGCTGTTGGTTTAAATGCAACTACTAGATTAATTGGCATCCCATTTGAAATCCCACCTTGAATTCCACCACTATGATTGGTGCGTGTTTTAATTTCGTCTTTTTCACTATAAAATATATCATTTGCAGCCGTACCACGAAGCTTAGAAATTTCAAACCCTTTTCCAAACTCTACCCCTTTTACACCAGGGATAGAAAAAAGAAGACTTCCAAGTTGGCTTTCAATTGAATTAAAGAAAGGGTTTCCAATACCCGCTGGCATCCCATAGATAAAGCATTCAACTTTACCACCCACTGAGTCACCTGAATTCCGCATCTCTTCAATTTTAAGTTTGGCAAGTTCTTCGCTCATACCATCCACCATTAAAATGATTTTACTTTGTATATTCCTTAATAGTTCACGATGATCTTCAGTATAACTTAAAGCGATATCTGAAATATCAGCAATGGATTTTATTCTAGAACACACTTCAATCCCTTTGATTTTTAATAGTTGCTTAGCAATCGCGCCTGTAAATACTAGCGGCGCAGTAACACGCGCTGAAAAGTGCCCTCCCCCGCGAAAATCATGAAATCCTTGATATTTAACATATCCCGTAAAGTCAGCATGACTTGGTCTGAATTCTTCTTTTAGGCGTGAATAATCTTTTGATTTTGTATCATGATTTTTAAAAATTACTGTTAAAGGGGTTCCCGTTGTATAGTCGTTAAAATACCCACTTAGAATTTCAAATTCATCACTCTCACTTCTTTGTGTTGTTAAGCATGTATTCCCTGGTTTTCTTCTATTTAATTCAGTTTGAATTTCCGCAAAATTAAAAACAACGCCCGGTGGTAGTCCATCAATTGTCACACCTACACACGTACCATGCGACTCACCAAATAGAGACAGCTTAATATTACTAGACCAAATTGAGCTCATACGTTTTACCTCCTAGTCTATTATACTCTCTCCAAAAATTTATATATGATTTATTTACACATTCGGCACCTTTCAAAGTAATGGGATTTATACATCGTATCGCAGCAATACTTAGTGCCATTGCCACACGATGGTCACCCCAACATGAAAGTTCACACTCACCTAAAAGCATCTCCTTGCCTTCCACGAATATCTCATCATCAATTTCTTGAATAGAAGCTCCCATTTTTTTCAGTTCTGCTACCATTGAGGTAATGCGATCAGATTCCTTTAATCTCAGTCTTGTTCCATTATAAATTCGACTTTTCCCCTTTGCAAAACAAGCCAAAACCGTCAAAATCGGGCCTAAATCTGGAATTTGTGAAATATCTACTTCAAATGCACTAAAGGAGGAAGAGAATACTGCTAGAGAATTTGAGTTATATTTCACTAAAACGCCTATTTTACTTAAAATGTTAACTATTTCTAGATCCCCTTGTAATGAATTTGGCTCTACATTTAAAACTATTATTTCTGATTTTCGTGAAATTGCTCCAGCAACTAACCAAAATGCGGCTTGAGAATAATCTCCTTCAACGCTTAAATTACATTTTTGGTATTTTTGCTGACCTTTAACATAATACTTATGAGCGTGAGGGATCGTTTCAATTTGAAATTTTTTCAAAATATCTCGTGTTAAATCAACATACCCTTTTGACTCTAAAGGTGTCACGAGTTCTATCACGCTATCACCTTCAAGAAGGGGTAGTGCCAAAAGAAGTCCTGTAATAAATTGAGAGCTCAAATCTCCACGTAGTTGAAATTCGCCACTACTTAGCTTACCAACTATCTTAAGAGGAAGTTCATCATCTGAAGATAATTTTTCAAAAAAAATATTTTGTGTGACAAACATTTTGTAATATTCGCTTTGAGGTCTTTTTACAAGCCTTCCCTTACCCGTAAACAGATATTCTCCCTCATGTGAAAGAGCAATTGGAATTAAAAATCTTAAAGTAGAACCCGACTCGTTACATGCTAATTCCAATGTTTTTATATTTTCTTTTTCAACTATTTTTATTCCTCTTACTTCTACTACCTCATCTTTTATTTCAAAAGTTGCACCTAGAGCTTTCATACACTCAATCGTTGCTTTGATATCTTCACTTAGAGTAATATTTGTCAGTTTTGACTTACCTGCTGAAAGTGAAGCCGCAATAATCGCTCTATGAGTGAGACTTTTGGAACTTGGGACCTTCACTTTTCCAGTTAAATTTTTTGGAATAATTTTAATATCCATTTTACTCCTTATAATGTCGCAAACTCTCGTCTACATGCACATCCTAGTTTTTCAAGTAAAATAAGCGTAATGTTAAAATTCAAATTCTTTTTATCCTGATTCATTATAGGGGTAAGTTCATCTATCGAAACTGGAAGATATGTAGAAAGATTATACCTTTCCAGTGTATTCTCTAAAAAAATAAGTTCCTTACAAGTGAGCATTTTAAGTTCAACACTTTTCTTTGCAGCCCAAATCATGCCAATACTCACAGCTTCTCCATGTAATATCCCTTGATAGTTATAGTGTTTTTCTAATGCATGTGCCACAGTATGTCCAAAATTCAAAAGCATTCTTTCACCACGGTCAAACTCATCTTTTTGCACTACCTTTGCTTTAAACTGGATGCATTTACAAACTATTTCAAAATAAAATTGTGGCAGTATATCCATGTCTAAAGTCGCTAATCTCTTTAGAAATGTTAAATCAAAAATGGCACCGTATTTAATAACTTCAGCCATTCCATTTGAAATATGACGTGAGTCAAGTGAATTTAAAAAATTCGGGTCAACATATACTTTTTTAGGCTGATAGAAGCTTCCAATATAATTTTTACCTTCCGGCGTATCTACCCCTACTTTCCCACCAACTGAACTATCCACTTGGGCTAAAAGTGTGGTAGGTATTTGAATTAAATCAACACCTCTAAATAATATCGAAGCCACAAATCCCGCTAAATCTCCGACTACACCGCCTCCAAAAGCAATTATTATATCTCCTCTTCTTATCCCTAGTTGCAATAATTGTGAAGTAATATTACCCGCTTCACAAAAATTTTTGCTACTTTCCCCCGCTTGAAATACCACACACTCTACAGATTTACAGTAAGATTTGATATACCCTTCTAATTCGCGATAATATAAATTAAAAACATTATTATCAGTCACGACAAAAAGTCTTTTTTGTCCAAATTGTTCAGAAATTTTTAGACCTAATTTAGAAAAAATCCCATTTTCTATCTCTATACTACTCTTGCCACTTCTAAGCTCTAACTCTAATATTTTCATTTTGTCTCCAATGATATAAAACAATATGATTTATCATAGTGTTATATTTTTTCCAACGATCTTTGCAATTTGAAAAACATCCTTCATTAACATCTCAAATTTATCGAGTTTTAACGATTGAGCTCCGTCAGAAAGAGCATTTTCGGGGTTATTATGTACCTCTATCATGAGTCCATCCGCCCCAGCTGCAACAGCCGCTTTTGAAAGACTCTCTACCATCCACCATTTACCAGATGCATGACTTGGATCTATAATAATGGGGAGATGACTTATTTTTTTTATCATTGAAATAGCGCTAATATCCAGCGTATTTCTCATAGAATTTTCAAATGTTCGTATCCCACGCTCACACAATATAACATTTTCATTTCCACCTGCTAAAATGTATTCAGCTGACATCAACCACTCTTCAATCGTTGCAGAAAGACCTCTTTTAAGTAAAATTGGCTTCTTCATTTTTCCAAGTTCTTTTAAAAGGTCAAAATTTTGCATATTTCTTGCACCTACTTGAATGATGTCCACTTTCTCTACAAACTCATCAATTAACTTAGTCGATGTGATTTCACTTACAATTGGGAGTCCTGTATGAGCTCTTGCTTTTTGAAGCAAGTCTAATCCCTCAAATTCAAGTCCTTGAAACGCATAGGGCGACGTTCTAGGCTTAAAAGCACCACCTCTTAAGAATTTAGCTCCACTTTTTTTTACTGAAGTTGCGATATCACAAATTTGAATTTCTGATTCCACTGAACAAGGCCCTGCGATAACAGTAAAATTACTTCCACCAATTTTTATTCCTCGAATATCGATTACTGTATCATTTTCTTGCAAAAGTCTACTGGCCTTTTTATATGGCTTTTGAATTTGTATAACGCTTTCGACATGCTGATATCTCTCAATTTCTTGAGGTGTGATTGTGGTAATATCCCCTAAAATTCCAAAAAGTCCTTTATCTATATTAATCATCCTAATTTCAAGACCTCTAGACATGATATGAGAGATTAGCTTTTCTATATCTTTCTTTTCAGCTCTGTTTGACATCTTTACAATCATCTCTCTGCTCCTTTATCCTAAGTATTTCATTAATACATAGTAACACAGATTGTGTGATATGTAAATATTTCTTCCAGTATATCGCCCCATGAAAATGAGGTAGAAAGAGATTTTTTTCTCTTTCTACCTTTAATTTTTGGATCTAATAATTTTTGATTATAAACATCCATAGGTTTTAGATAACCTAAAAATTCATGGTAACGTTCGAAATTGTAAAAGCAAATGTACTTGTTAATAGATTCTTTTAGATGTTTCCTTGACTCAAAATTGAAGAGGCAAACAATCTCACATTTTTCAGAACGCCAAAATCTCTCAATGCAAATATTATTAGTAGCTCTTCCTTTACCGTCCATAGAAATTTCTATTCGATTTTCACGCAGTATATCCGTATGATCATTACTGGTGTATTGAAAACTCTGGTCTGTATTAAAAATTTCTGGTTTCCCATGTTTTCTAATCGCTTCATTTAATACTGAGGTTACAAAAGCAGCATCCATCGTATTTGAAATACTGTGAGCCAAGATGGCTTTTGAATACCAAACAATGATTGCCGCAAGATATACGTTGGATCCCTCAACCTTAATGTAAGTGATATCTGTACTCCACACTTGATTTACGTGAGATATTTCAATTCTCCTTAATTTATAGATATATTTCTTATGTCCTGCATTTAGTTGTGATAGATTTGGGGCTTTTCCCGCTATGATTGGCTCTAATTTCAATTCTTTCTTGTATTTCGACACACTGTTCACTCAGATGTTATATCCCTCTTCTTTTAATGCTTGATGGACTTTTCTTGCTCCGTATACAGGTACTCGTTCAAATATCCCTAAGATAGTATCAAGAAGACGCTTCTTTTAAAGGTTTGTTTTGGGTTTGTAGTATAGCCTCCAAGTAACTTGCATTGCTGCTTTACTGAAATTTATGTTAACTCAGACTTAATCAATTCTAGTTTGTTTACCGAGCCCAAGCTTTCTAACTTTTTCGAAAGCCTCTCTTTCTAAATCGTCAATTTACCGATTAGCTTTGTATTCGTCTCATTTTGGGTTTTTAACTCTGCTATTTCTTCTTTTTTTTCTTTTACTGTTTTATTTGGATCCATAGCGATCTCTGTATTTTCTAAAAATATCTTCTTCCATGAGTTGATACTTTGAGGTAAAACCTTATATTCACTTGCTATTTCTGCGCGGGTCTTTTCATTCTTTAGAACCTCTAATCCTACTTTGGCTTTAAAGGCTGTTGTATACTGCTCCCGAATTTTTCTCCTAATGACATCCCTACATTTTTTTGTATTTCAGCATACTTTTAACTTTGAAATTTTTTTTATATTTTTTCTGTTCTATTCTCGTGGGGCGGTATAAAAAGAAAATCGATAGATTTTACTCTATCGATAGTTTGAAATTATTAAAAATTCAGTGTGACATCAATTTCATCTGGATTTTGACTACCTGCAAACTCCGCAAACTGCCCTGAGGTTATATTCCCACTATCTGGAGCATTTACACATTTTACACCATTAGCTGTAATTCCAGTAATGCGTGCTCCTTGTGGAATTAGTAGCGAATACACTTGATTCGAACCTGGTGTTAAATCAGCCGATTGCGTCTCTCCACCACTTACTCCATACGAATAACGGCTATTATATAATTCCCAATTATATGCAGGCGCGTAATCAACTCCTCCAGGCATGGTTTGAGTGTATGACGCTGGGTTATTGACACCTGGGTATCCCGTCGATGTTGGTGTAAATGTTGTTGAACCGCCGGTGTAGGTAACAATAATAGGGGTATTAATTTTTTGATTAGATTGGATCACAATATCGCTCGTACTATCTGCAAAGGCTACTGCTGAGATGGTGCTCGCGATCACTGCCATAATTATAAGTGTTTTTTTCATGTTTGTTCCTCCTAATTAATTTA
>JAPLKR010000119.1 GCA_026387965.1 Fusobacteriota bacterium
ACAATAAGTTCTACATATCCAAACAATCAAGGTTATTCTGAAGAGATAAATATTATTTTACCTTCATCTGCTAAATTCACCTTTGTCCATGTTCAAAATTTAGCAGGAAATATTGTTCTAAGTGGTGTTAATTCAAATTTAACAAAAATATCTCTAAATTCTAACGCTGGAAATATTTCATTTCAAAACAATGAAAATTCAACTCAAAGAAATGTTACTCTTCAAAGCGATGCTGGAAACATAAATATATTAGGTTCTACAGTTAACGCCACCATTTCAGCAATGACTCAAGCTGGAAATATAAACTATCAAGGATATGGTTCTAGCATCAAAGCGATTACATACACAGGCAATATTAATTTAGAATCAAATTTTACTAGTATCTATGCGCAATCTAACGCAGGCGATATATTCTTTAAACAAAATCAGGAAAAATCACCATATTCACTAAATATTCCAAGTAATTTTATGCCTCAACTTAATTTACAATCAAATGCTGGAAATATTTCTTGTATCTCTTAAAATATATTATAAAAAG
Organism: Fusobacteriota bacterium; assembly: GCA_026387965.1. Taxonomy (GTDB): domain Bacteria; phylum Fusobacteriota; class Fusobacteriia; order JAPLKR01; family JAPLKR01; genus JAPLKR01. The sequence continues at coordinate 539 of JAPLKR010000119.1, forward strand.
GAAAATATTATGAAAAAAATATTTATTTCAATATTATGTATTATTTGTATTATTGCTTTATGCGGATGTGCGTCAATTGTCAATCAAGGAAAAGAAAATATAACAATATCATCTTTACCTACTAATGCAAGTTTTCAAGTGTTAGACTCAAAAGGAAATCCTATTTATTCCGGAACTACACCTCAAACAATTCAACTTAATAGAGGAAATGGTCCATATCAACCAGGGCAATATATAGTTAAATTCCAAAAATCAGGATATCAATCTCAACAATATAATTTATCTGGAACAATTGATGGCGGTTGGTATCTCGTTGGAAATCTATTTAGTTTCGGAATAACTGGATGGTTTATTGTAGATCCTTTAACAGGAGCTATGTGGAACCTATCTCCGAATACTCTCAGTCCTGAATTACAACCAATTATATCAGGAAGTAGTGCTACTAAATAAGAACAAAAGTTGCTAGCGCAACAGAATAAAGAAAAAGTATTTAAAACTTCCAATATTCATAGTATAATTTAATTATGAAAACTAATTATTTAAGCTCAGAATCAATAATTAAACAGATTTTAAACGATCACTTTAAAACCTTTGAATGGGAAGAACTTCATAAACTTCCTCTGCATTATCATTCACTTATTAGAGCAAACGTCATATCCTTTCTTGGGTGCAAAGACATTCGTGTCGGATTTGCATCCTATATTTGCACGCATTGTCAAAACTCACACATTATCCCTTATACGTGTAAATCTAACTTATGTTCCTCTTGTGGTGCTTCTTATGCTCAGAACTGGGTCAGTTCCAACTCTAATACTCTCATTGAATGCATTCATAGGCATGTTGTATTCACAATTTCCAAAGAATTTAGGCTCTTTATTTTCAAACATCCTAAATGCTTCTTCTTTATTTTCAACGCTATTTCTAAAACCATTCATGAAATTTTTTTTCATTGCAAAAACTATAATGGAGCAGAAGTCAAGACACTCTTTTAAAAAGTTTAAGCAATTTTTTTAACGTATACTTTTTTAGAGTAGAAAATTAAACTATGGAAATAAACGGATGCGGGAGTATTCATCTCTAATGATTGATGGCCTCTATGATGGTTATAAAATCCGATATATTTCTGAATCCCAAGGTAAAGTCCTGTTACATTGGGATATTCGTTTAAGAATATCTCTTGATACTTGATGCTACGCCAAAAGCGTTCA
>JAPLKR010000095.1 GCA_026387965.1 Fusobacteriota bacterium
AGTCCATAAAACTCTTACTATGACCCTGAAATTATTCTCTCCCATTGAAGTGGAAAACATCAATAAGACGATCATTCCGCACCAATAGGACTTTTGAAAATGTGAAAAATGCATAACTAACACTGCTATAGCGACTGCTAATGCTACTTGAATTCCTATTTTTGTAGTTGAATGCATCTTTTCTCCTAATTAAAGTATCTTTCTAAAATCTCTTCTTTTGCATTATTGAGGCCTCGTATACAAAAAAATAGGTCAATTAAATCCTTATTATATTGCTTAAAATTTTGTGTGATTTCAGAATGAATTTCTCTGAAATTCTCTTCAATAATTATAAGATCTCCAGTATGTTTGTTTATGAATAAAGTATTAAATGAATCTATAAAAAGGGATACTTTCTGAAAAAAAATTTTATGGCTTTCATTAGGCATATTTGAAGAGATTATAATATTTTCAATGCTCATCAACTCCTTCATCGATCGATGATGAAGATTGAATATCAAACTGGGTTCATTCAGCAAAGTTTGATTAGTAAAATAAGCAACATTTAACCCTACAATCCCCATAGACTCACGATACTTTTTTTGAAATTTTAATATCTTATGCCTAATTTTTTCATTTTTTCTGTTTTTAATTATTTCTTGTATCCAAATAAAATGAAGAGAATAATATATTAAAAATTGATGTTTTAATTTATCACCCCGATAGTTTTTATTAATTACTAATATATAAAATACAACAAAATAAATCAATACACCAATAAATAAAATAATTAATAATGGTAACTCTAATCTTGCAATTTGTGAAACATATGCAACCATTGCGAAATATAGCACCAATGCAAATCTGAGTGTCGTTCCTCTAATGATTTTTGAAAAAGGTTGTATATAAAATGATAAAAACCCCATTATAATGACAGTTGGAAGTACAAAATATAAAGAATTCCCAGTAATGGCGGGTAAAATCGGAACAACGATAAGTATCGCTGCATTCGGCCAAAATACTCTTAAAAAAGCACTTTTAGAATCTAAATAGCAGATAATAGTCATAAATAATGTTAATGCTAATACATATAGACCTAGACTAATTTGTTTGCTCACTAAATAAACAAAACCAGCCGAAATCATAATAGATAGAACGATTTTAATATTCTTTTCTCTCTTTATTCTCTCTATTAGCCACATAAATGCCTCGCATCTTAAAAAAAGTTTCTTCATATCAGTAATTAGATTTATAATATATTGTTATTCTATCACATTTCCTTATAATTTTAAATAACAAAAATCATTATTGACATTTGTTTATTTTTGACGTAATATATAAGAATCAAAATATATGGGAGCTGATAAATTGGCTGAGAGGAGATGTAGTAACATCTCGACCAATAACCTGATCTAGGTAATGCTAGCGTAGGAGAATAGTCGGCTTTATTGACATTCCTATGGGATGTCTTTTTTATTTATCAAACAAATTTAGGAGGATTCATTGAAAAAAAAATTAACTCTTTTATTTCTACTCACACTATCGCTTTTATCACTTTCAAATACCATTCTCACAATTTATCTACCATCTAACTATTACAATTGGATAAGAACTCTACCAGCAGTCGTACAATTTCAAAAAGAAAACGCATTAACTATTCATTTTGTAAGCTTTGATGGTACTAATAAGATGCTCACTCGATTAGAACTAGAAAAGAATAATCCGAAGGCTGATATTGTTATGGGACTATCACAAATGAACACCATTATTGCAAATCAATCTAACCTACTTTATGGATATACTCCCCAAAATATTTCTCTTATTTCAAATTCGATGAAACACTACATATTATCGAATGCAATTCCTTTTGACTATGGAAATCTTGCAATCCTTTATGACCCCTCTGTTGTAAAAAATCCTCCTAAAACCTTTATGGCGCTTGCAAAGTCAAATTATCCTTTAATTATTTGCGATCCAAGAACCTCTTCAACGGGTCAAGATTTTTTACTCTGGACTATTGCGGCCTTAGGACCTAACTGGCAAACGTTTTGGAAACTTTCAAAAAACTCTATCTCTTTTATCGCACCAAGCTGGGATAGTGCTTTTTCTCAATTTGAAGCTGGAGAATCTCCTATGATGGTTAGCTATGCTTCTGATGAAGCCTACTCCTATTATTCCTACAATTCTTCACGCTATAAAGTCCTTAGTTTATCTGATGGAAGTTATCTTGAAGTGGAATTTAATGCTATTATAAATAAGCAAAACGTTTCTCCTTATTCAAGAAAATTTATAGAGTTAATGCTTACTCCAAGTGTTCAATCAACTATTGCTTTAAATAATTGGATGCTTCCAACTACCAACGTTGCGCTTCCTGAAATTTTTAATAAATATTACCCAGTATCAACAAAACAATTATCTATTCCAAACATTGAGCTTCTAAAGAATCTCAACTTATGGCTCGAGCAGTGGCAATCAATTGTACTTCGTTAAGGAGAAACTAATGTTAAAATCCAAATCACAGCTTCTTTTTTTCTTAATATGGTTTATTCCAATTTTAGTTTTTGCAATTCATTTTTTTGATTTTTCAAATTTCATATCGATCATTTCTCAAAAAACGACCTTAAATATGGTGGTCTTTACACTGTTTCAAGCTCTTATTTCTACTGTTATTGCTTTTTTAATTGCAATACTCCCCAGTTTCTATGCAAGCTTTAATAAGAATTTTCTCTCAAAGCTTTTGAGTTCGACACTTTTTATTCCTTTTTTCTTTCCAGTAATTTCCGCAACTACTACTTTTGTCCTTATAGGTCACCAAAAGTTTTTTCATGACATTCACTTTTTATTTTCCCTTAAAGCTATCATCGTTGCCAATGTCTTTTTTAACGCGCCTATTTTTATCTACTATCTTAAGGAATCTTTTTCTAAAATTCCTAAAACACTTCATGACCTAAGTGTTGTTGATGGCGCAAATAAAAACCAGTTCATTTGTCGTGTACTTATCCCTTTGGTCACTCCTGCGATTTTTCGCTCGGGAATTCTTTGTTTTGCTTATTGTTTTACAAATTTTGCCATCATTTTGAATTTAGGGGGTCTTAAATTTTCAACACTTGAAGTATCCATTGCGACAACGCTTCTTTCAAGTTATAACTTCTCAGAAGCTTTTACTTATGGGTTTATTCAACTTATTATTTTATCCACTTTATTTTATTTTATTTCAAGTCAATCTAGCCACGAAAATGAGATTGAACAGGTTGTTTCACTTAAAACAACTTATATTACTACCATCATTTCAGTACTTTTTTGTTTGTTTGAATTTGCTATTGTGGCACTTTCTCTCATTTTTTCATTTTACAATTTTTACTTAGGTACATTTTCGCTTTTGCCATTTAAAGAACTTTTTTCTTTAAATTTCAACCAAGAATACCCTGTTCTTCTGAGTTTTTTCACAACAGTAGCTCTCTCTTTTGTCACTTCTATTATCACGGTCATTGTCGTTTATTTTATTATTAAATCTAAAACTCGCTTTACAAATTTTTTCCTCTTTTCAACTCTTGGAATTTCTAATGCCTTTTTAGCTATTTGCCTCATATATCTTAATATTTTGTATAATATTCCAATACCAATTTTACTCGTTTTAGGGTATCTTATTATTGCAACGCCAATTGCTTATGCCTTTATTTCACCGCATTTTGAAAGCTTTCCTAAAAATATTGTTGAAAGTGCTTATTTATCAGGGGCAAATCGACTAAAACTTTTTTTATATATTGAGTGGCCTATTTTAAAGTCCATATTTATAGCTACATTTTTACAAATTTTTACCATTATTTTTGGAGAGTTCACCTTAACTTATACAATGCAAATATATTCTACACTCCCCACTCTCTCTTTAACAACTTATATGCTTTCAAGTAGCCATAACCTAGCAAATGCCAGCGCACTTAGTGGCATTTCATTGTTTTTTATTATCATTTTATACTTTTTATCTCTCTCGTTTATAAATCGTTTTAAAAATTAAAAAAAATATAGACAACACTCAATTATATTGATAAAATGTATATGTAATAAAATATTAATATAAAAGGAGAATTAATGTCTACGCAAACACTTAAACATCCTGTCGGTCTCGTTTACTGTTTTATGACTGAAATGTGGGAAAGATTTAGTTTTTATGGTTTACAAGCCTTACTTCTACTCTATATGGTAGAAAAGCTTCATTTAGGGTCGCAGGCACCCATTATTTTTGGAGATTATGTCACTTATGTCTATATTACAACGGCCATTGGGGGAATTATTGCAGATAGACTGATTGGTTACAGGCGTTGCGTCATGCTTGGAGGCAGTAGCATAGTAGTTGGAAATATTTTACTAACATTAAGTTTTATAAATCCCACATTACTCTTTTTGGGTCTTGGATTCATTTCTGCAGGAACTGGATTATTTAAAGCTAACGTAACCGTTATTGTAGGAAAGCTGTATGATGGTAAAGAAAAGCTTCGAAGTAGTGGTTTCACCTATTTTTATGCCGGTATTAATCTTGGTTCTCTTATTGCTACATTTTTAGTCGGATGGGTCGGACTTACATATGGTTGGAATTGGGGATTTCTACTTGCGGCGATTGGTATGTGTTTTGGACTATTTATGTTCACAAAAGGAAGAAAACATTTCCCAGAAGTGGTTGAAAATTACAACCCCATTATTAAAAATAAGTATATCGGGGTAACGCTATGGGGATGGCTAATCATTGGAATTATTGCTATTTCATTTGTTTTTGCTTATATAATTGCGCATCCAGTGGCGGCAAATATTGTTACACTTGGTTCTCTTGTAATTCTTGTTGTTTATATCTCAACATTTTGGAAAAATCTCACTAAAATTGACAAAAAAGGAGTCTTTATGATTCTCTTTCTTTCAATTTTTATGGTACTTTTCTGGGGCTTCAATAATCAACAATCGAGTAGTTTTCCAATTTTTATTCAAAATTTCGTAGGAAAAACCATTGGGACTCACGTATTTCTTACCACAACAATTATGGGGATGTATCTTGTTATTTTAACCATATTAAACCCTATTTTAGCTTTTATATGGCAAAAACTATCAGGTGTCGGTAAAGAGCCTAGTGACGAACTAAAATTTGTATTAAGTCTTCTCTTTCTGGCATTTGGATTTGGTGTATTGGTAATTGGTGGACATACACTCCCAATGCATCTTCGTTGGATTATGTTTTGCTATACTCTTCTTGCTCTAGGGGAATTGTGTATCTCGCCAGTAGGACTTTCGCTCGTAACACGTCTTGCTCCTAAACATCTCTCTAGTACTATGATGGGAATTTGGTGGACAATTAGTGCTTATGCTGGATGGATAGGCGGACAAATTGGAAGCTATGCAGATAAATCTTCAAGAACCTACTCACTTGGAGATGGGTTCATCCACATCTATTTTATGGTGTTTATTGCTAGCTTAGTTTTAGCTATTATTTTGTTTGTACTACTCCCATTTGTAAAAAAAAGACAAGCAAAAGATGATGAAATACGGGCTATCTAAATAGCTTTGATTTATGTTCTAATGAAAATAAATTGCATTTTGAATTATTAATTTTGGAGGCAAAATGATATTAATTGCTAATCATGAAGGACGAGCAGGTGTCAAAACGGCTGCTCATCTGTTAAAAAATGGAAATGATTCTTTAAAGAGTATCATCGAGGGAATTAAAGTTGTCGAAGCAGATGAAACGATACGAACGGTAGGAAGAGGTGGATGGCCAAATATTTTAGGGGAAGTCGAGCTAGATTCTGCCGTTATGGATGGAAATACCCTTCAATCTGGCGCTGTTGGCTCAGTTCGTGGTTTTGCTCATCCCGTAGAAATTGCTTATGAAGTTATGCAAAGATTGCAATATGAAATACTTGTAGGTACTGGCGCGGAAAGATTTGCTTCTGATATTGGCGCCAAAAGAGTAGAAAATCTGGTAGAAAATTCTAAGCTAGGGTGGCAGCGGCACTTAGACTTAGTCCTTTCTGAACCGGAAAAACATAATTTTCCAAATGTAAAATTATTCGCTTTAAAATCTGAAGCCGTTGACCCTGAAAAGTGTCATGATACGACAGTCTATCTTGCAAAAGATCTCAGTTGTAAAATTTCTACCGCAACCAGCACGTCGGGATGGGCGTGGAAGCACCCAGGTAGGCTGGGGGATAGCCCTATTATCGGAGCAGGTAGCTATGCAGATAGTCGCTATGGTGCTTGTGCGTGCACTCACACAGGAGAAATGGCAATTCGCTTAAGCGTCTCTCGGTCCGTGGTACTTTATATGAAGATGGGAATGAGTGTAGAAGAGGCTGTTTATGAAATTGTTAAAGATTTAAGATATCTTAAAACAGGTTATCTTTCAGAACTTACTATACATGCTATGGATGCGAATGATAACTATAAAGTAGTTAGTTATAGAGGAAGTGAACCTGTCTTTTATTGGGTCTACAAAGATACTCTTGACGCACCTATAAAAGAACAAGCTGAATACATTGAATAAGAAAAAAGGCCATCAAGCGGTGAAGTGTCCCCCTTTATTAGACTACTGTCTAACTTTTTGGGGGGCACTTCACCGCTTGTCTTTTTTATTACTTCAATTGTCAAATTAAGTGCAACTTAATTTGACAATTGAAGTCCGCCCAGAAAATTTCTTGGGGCGTTTTGTAATTAAGTATTTTTCTTGGTCTGTTATTCAATTGAGTAGCTACGTCTCTAATTTCTTTATCTGAAATAGTATTGAAGTCCGTTCCTTTCGGGAAATACTGCCTTAATAATCCATTTGTATTCTCGTTAGTTCCTCTTTCCCATGGATGG
>JAPLKR010000063.1 GCA_026387965.1 Fusobacteriota bacterium
ATATCTTTAAGATATTATACCATTTTTACCTTAATAGGAGCAAGAACCGTTCTTTAAACTAAAAAAAGAGAGCATTCTCAGCTCTCCTAAATTTATATCTCTAGAAATGCCCCCCTTGGACAAAACCGCATACATTTTTTGCACATAATACATTTTTCATTGTCTACCACTGGAAGTGAAAATTCTTCTTGCGAAATAGCACTCACTGGGCACACCGAAATAGATGGACATCGATGATTTTGCGGGCACCGCTCTTTCGATACTGTTATCATTTTGCCTCCCTGAAAAAAATTTGTATTTACTGCTGAAAAAAATCAAATTGCGCCGAGTTTACACCCCATTTTTGAAGCTTGGCAATATATTCATCCATATAAGGCATTGCTTTATGAGCGCCTAAACTCTCGATATTTATCCATTTTTGATAAATAATAAAGGAGTTGTTTTCAAATGTATCTTCTACTAAAATATATTTTACACAACCCTCTTCTTTTTGAACCAATTTTATTTTATCTTCAACATAGTTTATAAACTCTGCGCGGAATTCAGGTAAAATTTTAAATGAAACACTAACAAATACCATGATGCCTCCTACTATTCTTCCGTTTTGCCAATGCCTGATGGCCCTCATTAAACTAATAAAGACTCACAACAAGCTTGCTAATGATGAAGTTCTAAATTTACTTGACTCTCCCACCGCTCATATAGCATAAAATGATTTTGATCAAATACATTCTCTTGTAGAGAGTAAACAAGCTACCTTCATTCTTTTAATAGCTGTTTTCTTAAATGTGAGAAATGAATGCTTCGCTTGTCATTCCGGTCATAGTACCGGATTCTATTTTTAAAGTTCGTAGATACCGGCATTAGCAGTCGGTATGGCAATTTCTAGAATTCTATACGTTTTAGCAATCCGCTATAAATGCCTGGTGTTTCTCTCCAACCCGTTTATTAAAATTCTCTTCATCTAAATCTCACCAACTTTAAATATCTTTGTTCCTCTCAAAATGCACCAAAAATCGCTATTTGCGCTCTTTTAAACTATTTATCAAGTAGTGCTGCTACACCCGGGAGAACTTTTCCTTCTAGGTACTCAAGTGATGCTCCGCCTCCTGTTGAAACATGTGAGAAATCTTTTGCAAATCCAAGTTTTTCAGCCGCAGATGCAGAGTCTCCACCACCTATAACTGTTATTGCTCCTTGAAGTTTTGCAATCGCTTCACATACACCGATTGTTCCTTTAGCGAAATTTGAAAGTTCAAATACACCCATTGGTCCATTCCATACAACTGTTTTTGAGCCAATTAATGCATCAGAAAAAAGTTTAACCGTTGCAGGCCCGACATCTAGTCCCATCCAACCCTCTTCAATAGCATCTACCGAAACCACTTTACATGGCACATCATTAGAAAATTCTTGAGCCACAACCGCATCTATAGGAAGAAGAAGCGCTACATTTTTTGCAGCAGCTTTTGCAAGAAGTGTTTTAGCCACATCTAAAGAGTCTTCTTCAAACAGTGATTTCCCTACATTTTTACCTTGAGCTTTAAAGAATGTAAACATCATTGCCCCGCCGATAAGAATTTTATCCGCTTTGTCCATAAGGTTTTCAATTACTTTAATTTTATCAGACACTTTTGCTCCGCCAAGAATTGCTACATAAGGCTTCTCAGGGTTTTCAACCACGCCACCAATAAATTTAATCTCTTTTTCCATTAAAAATCCTGATACTGCTGGAAGAAGTTTAGCGATGTCTACCGTTGACGCGTGTGCTCTGTGTGCCGTTCCAAACGCATCATTTACAAAAATATCTCCATATTTTGCCAGTTCTTTAGCCATCTTCATTCTTTGCACATCATCTTTTGAAGTCTCTTCTTTATGGTAACGTGTATTTTCTAGAAGTAAAACTTCACCATCTTTTAATTCCGAGACCATTTTATCCACTTCTGGGCCAAATGCAGCTGGAGCCAACTTAACTGGTTTTCCTAAAAGTTCTGAAAGGTGTTTAGCAATAGGAGCCATTTTATGTTTTCCGTCACTAAACTTTACTGCGTCAAACGCTTTCCCTTCTTTTTCCGCTTTTTCTACCGCTTTTTTTGTATCTTTTGCAGGATCTCCAAGGTGAGACATAACCACTAAAGATTTTGCCTTTTTCTCTAGAATATATTCAATCGTAGGAATCGCCGCTCTCATTCTTCTGTCATCTTGAATTACGCCATCTTTCATTGGAACGTTAAAATCCACTCGCATCAATATTCTTTTCCCTGTGATCTCAATATCTCTTACTGTTTTCTTAGCCATCGAAATTAATTCCTCCTTAAATTTTTTATCTTACTCTATTATACTCCATTTTCGCATTTTTGAAAATAGGGCTAATATTGCTCGCGTAAAACTTTTTTCAGTACTTTTCCGAGTGTGTTTTTAGGTAACTCCACAACAAATTCGAAATATTTTGGCACTTTATAACTTGCTAAACGTTCTAATAAAAAGTGACGAAGATCAGCATCCGCTAATGTTTCTCCCTCTTTCAGTACAATAAAAGCCTTAACTGCCTCACCACGTTTTTTATCTTTAATACCAATCACTGCCGTTTCTAGTACACTTTTATGCTCATAAATAGCGAGTTCGACTTGTTTGGAATAGATATTTAGGCCACCAACGATAATGATGTCCTTTTTTCTATCTTCAATAAAATAACAACCATCTTCATCTACACGCGCAATATCGCCCGTATAAAGCCAACCGTCACGTAGTGTAAATTTCGTTTCTTCTTCTTGGTTATAGTAGCCTAGCCTAGCATTACATTATCACCTTTAATAATCAACTCACCAACTTCATTAGTGGTAACTTCCCGCCCTGCATCATCAACTATTTTTGCTTCTACTCCGTAAATTGCAGGACCAATAGACCCAATTTTATGATATTCTAAACATCTCGCCTTACTCGGCTCACTCGCTTTTTGAGCAGTAATATTTAACATACAAACAGGAGATGCTTCAGAAAGTCCATACCCTTCACAAAGATCAATATCCAGCATTTTCGTGCACATTTCAAACATCTTCCCTTCAATGCTATCACCACCAACCCAACCAATTTTCAAATCATTTTTCATAGGTTCTTTTAAAATACTTGCCATCATTATAAACATCATCGGCACACCACTAAAAACAGTCGCTTTTTCTTTTAGAAGTAAATCAATAACCCTTTTAGGGTGGAACTGCTCAATTAAAATTAAAGTTGCATTCGTTTTAAATGGCAAGAGTGTCGCCACAGTAAATCCATAAGCATGAAACATCGGCAGCCCAGAGATCCAACGTTCATTTGTTGTTACAGATACCGTATTCTCTAATTGCTCTGCATTTACAAGTAAATTTTTTAAAGAAAGCATAGCGGCTTTCGGTTTTCCTGTTGTGCCCGATGTATAAATAAACGTACACGCCTTCTCTATTTCTAGTCCTTGAGTAACTTTTTGTGGATGAATTTTTCCCACCTTTTCAATTTGTTCTTCAGAAATCACATTATATTTAACACCTAACTTCAAGAATACACTTTCGCAATATGCTGATAACTTACTCCAAATAAGAGAATTCGTTATAAAGAATTTTGCATGGCTATCTTGAATATAACTTGAAATTTCAATTGGTGTTGAAAGAGGATTAATTGGAACAATCACGGCACCAATATAAATTATCGCAAAATACGTAAATAAAAATTCTGGTGTATTGGTCATATCTAAGATAACTTTATCGCCCTTCTTTACCCCTTGCTCTTCATAAAATTGAATATATTTATTTGTCCACACTTCTACATCTTCATAACTATAACGTTTGTCATTAAATACGATCGCTTCTCTGTTCAGAATATTTGAGCAATTTAATATAGTTGTTAAAATTTTAAACATTACTATCTCCCAGACATACAATTTATTCTTTTTAGGTTACAAAGCATTATTAGGAATATAAAGTCTATTTTGACAAAAAAAAGCCAAGGAAAATTAACCTTAGCTTTTTATAGCGTATCACCTATCTCTAAAAACTATTTTTTTTCGATTAAGTGTGCAAAATGTTTTACTGTTCTAACTAATTGATTTGTGTATGAAGCTTCGTTATCGTACCAAGCAACAACTTTAACTAATGTTTTATCTCCACAAGCCATTACTTTAGTTTGTGTAGCATCAAAAAGTGATCCAAAAGTAATTCCAATGATATCAGAAGATACTAACTCATCTTCAGTATATCCGAATGATTCGTTTGAAGCAGCTTTCATTACTGCATTGATTTCAGCAGCTGTACATGCTTTTTCAACTACTGCAACTAGTTCAGTTAAGCTTCCTGTAGGAACTGGAACACGTTGAGCTCCTCCATCTAATTTTCCTTTAAGTTCTGGAACAACTAAACCGATTGCTTTTGCAGCTCCTGTTGTGTTAGGTACTATGTTACAAGCTGCTGCTCTTGCTCTTCTTAAATCCCCTTTTGGGTGTGGTCCATCAAGAGTTAATTGATCTCCTGTATAAGCATGAATTGTAGTCATTGTTCCTGATACAATTTTAAAGCTATCATTTAATGCTTTTGCCATTGGTGCTAAACAGTTTGTAGTACATGATGCACCTGAAATGATTGTCTCTGATCCATCAAGGATATTGTGGTTTGTATTGTAAACAACTGTCTTAATATCGCCAGTTGCTGGTGCAGAAACAACTACTTTTCTAGCTCCCGCTTGAATGTGAAGCCCAGCTTTCTCTTCAGTTAAGAAGAATCCAGTACACTCTAACACTACATCAACTTTTAAAGCTGCCCATGGTAAGTCTGCTGGGTTTTTTTCTGCTGATATTTTGATATTTCTTCCATCGACAATGATTCCTGTTTCTGTTGCCTTTACATCTTTTCCGTATCTACCTTGAGTTGTATCATATTTTAAAAGGTGTGCGAGCATTTTTGGAGAAGTTAAATCGTTGATTGCCACGATTTCGAAATCCGGGTTCCCTTCCATAAATCTGAATGCTAATCTTCCAATTCTTCCAAAACCATTAATTGCTACTTTAACTGACATTTAAATAGTCCTCCTAAGTTTTTTATATTTCTTGATGTGTATATTCTACTCCATTTCCCTTGAATTGACAAGTCTTTTTTTTGTTCACTTATTTAATTGTTATTAAACTTAATCTTTTATTTGTGAATTTTAACATTAAAAAAATTTAAAAATATTCATATCGGTCGGTAGTTCTATCTCAAAGAGCATTTCCTTTTTTGTTGTAGGATGAATTAGGGAGGTTTTGTAACTGTGAAGCAACTGTCGTTTGTATACGGCATTTTTCTTCCCATACAGCTCATCTCCTATAATAGGAAGCCCCACGCTAGCAAGATGCACGCGTATTTGGTGTGTCCGACCCGTAAAAAGTTCCGCTTCAAGTAGTGTAATTTCAAAGTTTTTGTTTTCTTTTAACACCTTAAAAGCTGTCTTGGCATATTGCCCTTCTGTTTCTGAAACAAAACGTTTAATCTCATCCTCTTTACATGCAATGTTTTTCTCAACAATAAACTCTTTTTCTTGACATATTCCTTCCACAATTGCTTGATAATATTTTCTAACTTCATTTTTCTGCAAAAAACTTTGTGAATAACCATTTTTAGCCACAATAATAATGCCTGAAGTATTCATATCAAGGCGATTATAAAATCGTGGAATAATGTTAAGACCTTTATGTTGAAAATAATATAAAATTCCTTGCGCAAGCGTCATCTCGGCGTGTTTTTTTGTTGGGTGCACCAACAGATATGGCGGTTTATTTAAAACAAGTAAATCCGCATCTTCATACACTATATCTAAAGGTAAATACTTAGCCTCTAAATTCGATCCCTTTTCAGCTTCTTCCACAGCCAGTACATCACCCGTAACAAGTCTTTTTTTTATACTCTTAATTGATACGCCATTGAGCTCTAGAGATATTTTTCTCATACTTCTACTAGAATATCCTTGATTTTTTGTTAAAAAATCTTGAATGTTTTTACCGCCGTGCATCTTTGTTATATTAAATACTTTTTTCATCTATTTTACTGACCATTTTTTTATGAGCTGACCATCTTTATAGGCTTCTAATAGAAGTTCAAGTTCAGAAATCTGCTCTTTAACATCTCCGCCAACTCCAGTATCAGAAACCGTTTTTCGAGTCACTCTATCGAGCACAAAGGTAGAGAATAATATATCTTGCTCCTCAGTTATCGCTTTTTCTACGGATTCAAATGCCCCGTGAGCTGAAAGTCTTAGTCCGTAAGAATTATAAATCAACGTATAGCCTGCAATACCCGTAACCCCTTGGTAGGCTTTAGAAAATCCACCATCTATTACAAGTAGTTTCCCTTCTGCCATAATAGGGCTCTCGCCCTCTTTTACTTTTACAGGAATGTGTCCGTTAATAATGTGTGCTGTATTTGAATCCAGTCCAAATTCTTCCAGCACTTTTGAACAAAACGCAACATCATCACGCAGCTTGAAATAAGCATCCTGATGCTCTTTGTGCGTTGATTTGTCAGCTATAAAATACCTTTCAAAAGTTGTCATTTGATCTTTACCAAAAAGAGGCGAGCAGCTTCCACACCACAGGTACCATAACCAATCATTAACACGGCCATCATTTTGATAGTACGCTTTTCGTGCAAGTTCATCAAATTTATCTAAAAGAGCTCTTCCCTTTAATTTTAAACCTTTTTCAATTTCGAATTCTTTAAAAGTTCCATCTGCATGCGTTGGAACGCACCCGTGATATAACACATTATCATTGTAAATGAGATATAAACTCCCTTTATCAAAAAGAAATTCCATATGACGCTTTAATTTATAACTTTTTGTGAAATTATCCGCTAACTTTTCCATAACTTGCTCTTCGGATTTAGTTAACTTAAATGGATCTTTTGGATCAATTGTCGGAAACTCCTTATCTTTCAGATTATATTCTTTCCCTTTAATGATGATTGTTCCCGTTTCATAGTTAATTTTATCAAGCAAAACTCTTCCCTCAAGGCCAAACTCAGGACGACGTTTAACTGCCACACCAATTTACAAGCTTCAGTCGCGTTT
>JAPLKR010000131.1 GCA_026387965.1 Fusobacteriota bacterium
TATAGTTCTAGTTTACATGGTCTTATTAAAACTCTCCAGTTTAGTATAACCGATCCATTTTTTAGTAAATTTAGTATGATAACAAATAATATAATCTTGTGTTTTAACATCAATTATGAGAAAATTTACTATAGAGTGAAAATGGAGGGAAATATGAATAAGCGAGCAGATTATATTGATTGGGATGAATATTTCATGGGAATTGCACTACTTTCTGGAAAGCGAAGTAAAGATCCCAACACACAAGTGGGAGCATGCATTGTAAATGAGAACAATCGAATTGTAGGAATTGGTTACAATGGTTTCCCAAGAGGGTGTAGTGATGAAGATTTTCCATGGGATAGGGAGGGTGAGTTTCTCGAAACAAAATACCCCTATACAGTACATGCTGAAATCAATGCCATTTTGAATAGTATTAAGGCGCTAGAGGGGTGTATTCTTTATGTAGCACTCTTCCCTTGTAATGAATGTGCAAAAGCAATCATTCAATCGGGTATAACAAAAGTTATCTATCTTTCGGATAAATATGGTGATACAGATAGTGTAAAGGCTTCTAAAAAAATGTTTTCATCTGCCAAAGTTGAGACACTGTGTTTAAAACCTCTTCGCAAAAAAATGCTTATTGAGTTTTAAATAGATACCACATTTGAAAGTTCAAATGTGGTATCTTCTAGGAATTAAAATGTAAAACTACTCTTGGGTATAGTATTAATTGGGATGTATAGACTAAGTTGTTGTAGTTTCAGAAGATTGACTTGAAATTGTTTTAGTTGAAGTTGTTGTAGTATTACATGCAAGCAGTAATACTACAATTCTAACAACAATGCAAACAAGTAAGAATAAATTGTTTTGTCATAGACTCTCCTAATAATTAATGGTTATTGCATTTAAAATAATAGATTATGGCACTTTATTCTTTTTTCAATGACCCCACTATTAGCCATGTAATTGAATGAGTGCTTAACTATGTTCTTGCTTTATTAAGTTTCAATCGGGTCTAATACCCCTCCGCTTGCGGAGGGGTAACTAAAATCGTTGTGGCAGCTTGTCACGAAGGAAAAATTCCCGTAATACCCCGTTTTTTTTTGGCGGGATAGGAAATTTTAGGTAAACGTATTTCGTAATCATGGTGTTGCAGGGTTATAGTTAAAGTTGTCTATCAGAAGGGATTATGGCAACGTTTGAAGATTTTATGAAGATTGATATTCGAGTAGGAGGAATTGTTGAGGCAAAGGTATTTGAAGTGGTCAGAAAGCCTACGTATCAATTGTGGGTAGAGTTTGGGAAGAGATAGGGGAAAAAAATCAGTGCACAAATTACCGAAAAATACAGGTTAGAAGAGTTGATTAGTAAGCAGGTGTTGGCAGTGGTGAATTTTACTTCAAGACAGATAGGAAAATTCATGTCTGAAGTTTTGGTACTTGGAACATATTCAGTGGGGTGTGTAGTTTTAATTACACCTGATAAAACGATAGAAAATGGGGATAAGTTGGGATGAAGTGTCATCCAAGTCCTAAAAAGGAGAAAGCATGTGGAGTGAGATAACGGTATATGAGGTAAGAAACAATAAACAGAAAGAGTTTGAGCGTTTGATGCAGGAGATAAAGCAATTTTACCTTTCACAAACTGGAATAATAGAGGTAAAACTTATTAGGCATAAACAGGCACAAACGGATTTCAACCGTGTTATCAAAGAGTCGGATCCGGGACAAAAGTCTCATATTATAGGAAAAGTAACCTATATTTTCGACTTAGAGCTTGAGAGTGATGAGACGCATATAGCCCTTTCTAAAAGTGTTTTAGAACAATTTGGCAAAGAGTTTTTAAAGTGTTTACAAGCGCCCCCTAAAATTATTTTTGGAGAAGTGATTTAGAGTAATTGTATAAAAATGATGTGAGATGAAAAAAAGTTTTGGTAGTGATGATTTTTTTACAATCGATTCTATTTAATACTCTCAAAGAAAGCACAAACTGAGATTTTAGCAAAAAGAGAGAGAGTTATGGTGACAGCTTATGTTTCAGGTGTTCCAAGCACTAATATTCCTAAAAAGTATATAAACAGGGTCGAGTTTGGGGAGTTTGTACTTCTGTCATATCCACAAAATTTGAGTGGATCAGGGGTAGTGGAATTTAAAGGTATGAGTTTTCCAAAGTTTTTTCTTCCAATGCTTAAAAATGATGACACAAGTGTGCTTATTAACATTTATACGGGGAGTAAATTCAGTGAGTTTAGTTTGCTAGATTGAGAAGTATTTCAAGGAAATGTTGCAAGTATTACTGGAAAAACCATTAATTTAAAAGCGAAATTGATATCGGAGGAGTAGATGGCAAGTGATGTAGAGTTTGTAGAGTATGTGGTAGGCCAGTTAAATGGACTGAGTGAGATAAGATACAAGAAGATGTTTGGAGAATTTGCACTCTATTACAAAGAGAAGTTAGTGGCTTTAGTGTGCGATAATCAACTTTTTGTTAAATCCAGTAAAATGGGAAGAGAGTTTTTAAAAGATGTGAAAGAAGAAGCTCCTTATCCGGGAGCAAAACCCAGTTTTTTAATTGATATGTTGGAAAATAGTGAGATTTTATGCGAACTGATTGAGATAACTTGGTTAGAACTCCCTGTGAGAAAGGCAAAAAATATAAAAGGTGCAACACTTTAGCGGCACCTTTTTAAAGCTATATTTTTTTTACAAACTCGGATTTAAGTTTCATGGCGCCGATGCCATCAATTTTGCAATCAATATTGTGGCCACCCCCGCAGAGTTTAATATTTTTAACCTTTGTCCCAATTTTTACAACGAGAGAACTCCCTTTAACTTTTAAGTCTTTAATAACAGAGATGGCATCGCCATCGTTTAAAACTGTACCGTGAGCATCTTTAACTTCTAAATTCTCTTCAGGAAATGTCTCTTCTGTAGAGCTCCACTCATAAGAGCACACAGGACAAATATAGATAGAGTTGTCTTCGTAAACATATTCAGATTGACATTTAGGACATTTAGGGATAGTTGACATGGGTAATTCCTTTCAAAATAGGATAGTTAAATTGTACACCACTTAAAGTGAAAATGCAAATTTGGAGGGTAGAGTGAAAAAAATCATGTTTTATATATTGTTTATAGTTACTTCTATATGCGTTTTTTCAAATTCTATGACTCTAATTGGAATTGAAAAAAATATTAGTGGAAGCAGTTATTGTGTCACCGTTTCTCCAAATCAAAAGTGTGTGACGTATGTAAAAGGGGATAGTAATTTCATGTATGGACAGCTCTATATATGGCGAGTTGGCAGTAATCAGTCTCAAAAAGTTTTAAGTGTAGAGGATAGAATTTGTGAATTGACATTTTCACCTGACTCGAATATTCTTTTGGCGGACATAGGTACTTCAGCACTTCGAACTGTCATTGTGGTTTCTCCTTCAAAGGGTACGAAACTCGGACAATTTGACTTTGTAGGGAGTGCGATATTTTCGCCAAATAGTAGCAGGATTGCTTATGGAAGCGTGAGCAGAGTTAAGCCTAAAGTGGCAACCGAAATAAATGGAGTTGTGGATTTATCGCTTTATTTTGTTGATAAAAAGAGTTCGGCGACTCTACTCAAAGCCACTTCAAATCAAAGTTTTGAGCCAATAAGTTGGAAAGGGTCAAACCTAATCTATAAATGCTACAATTTAGCACAAGGCAGCAGTCAAAATTTAATGTTAACAGCAAAACCCTAGGAGAAAAGAATGTTTCCCCATGTAGAATTAAGTATAAATTTAGTGATTATATTGTCACTGAGTGCTTTTGGAGCAGGATTTGTTGATTCCGTAGGAGGTGGAGGGGGCTTGATTCAGGTTCCTGCACTGCTTATCAATTTTCCAAAAGTCTCTATTCCCATTCTTTTTGGAACAAATAAAATTGCAGCACTTCTCGGTACAGCAACATCTGCTTACCGCTACACAAAGCGCGTAAAAATCGATTGGCTCTTTTTTCTACCTGTGATGGCAGTGGCATTTATAGCCTCCTACCTCGGAGCGAAAGTTGTCAGTTATATGGATATGGAGTTTTTAAGGGTATTGGTTTTAGTGCTCTTAATTGTCATAGCCATCTATACTTACATCAAAAAGGATTTTGGAAATGGCAGTAATAAAAATTATGGATTGAAAAAAAGGGTCGCTCTCGGCTCACTTATTGGTCTATTAGTGGGGTTTTATGATGGCTTTTTTGGGCCTGGAACAGGAAGTTTTTTGATGGTGGGATTTGTTATTGTACTTGGGGTAGAGTTTATTGAGGCATCGGCTTATTCTAAACTGATTAATTGTACAAGCAATATTGCGGCCCTATTTGTATTTTTATATCAAAAAGATATAATTATCAGTGTTGCTATTATTTTAGCCGTTTTCAACATCAGTGGAAATCTTGTGGGCAGTCATTTGGCGTTAAAAAAAGGAAATGGATTTATTCGTCTTATATTTTTAGGAATTATTATCGTGATGATTGTAAAATACACACACTCTATTTTAGGATGGGGAGTGATGCTTTGAAAATGAAAAAGGTGAAATACTACGTATGTCGAGACCACTATGAGAGAGATAATGAGTATAATTTCAAAATGGTTGAATACATAAAAAAATTAACTCTTCTCATTGTTTGGGAAGATAAAAAAATTGAGTTTGAATATAAGAAAAACAAACTTCATAAGCTCTTTTACCATTTACCTAAATTTTTAAGAAATTTTATCCGTTCGATATTTAATAAGTGTTATAAGCTTAAGTTTTATAGGATGCGTAGAGAGTTAAAAAGTGGAAGTAAAATGGACGCGACTCAGCGTCTTGACTGTATGCAAAGAGATATTGAGAGACTGAGCTTAGATCACAAGGTGTATGTTATGGCACGTTCTGGTGGCGCAAGATGGGTAAGTAGTATTGCTGATACGTTGACAATTGAGCATATTATTGCCATCGGTTATCCTTTTAAACACCCTAAAGAGGAAGAAGATGTCGGGAGATATTCTCATTTGAAGAGACTTGAAACACCTATGACCATTATTCAAGGGGAGCATGATGAATATGGGGGTAAAGAGAGTCTTGGAAAATATCCTTTAAGCGAGAATACTAATCTAGAATTTGTGCAAGGAAAACATGACTATAGATTAGAGGCGCGTGAATGGAAGCGAATGTTTAAAATAATTGATGAAGTTTTGGAGGAGGAGCGGTGTTATTGAGAGTTCCGATGGAGTGTGATGAAAAAGCGTGGCATGTTATCGTTGTTGAGATTGAAAACGCCGGTGAAGAGTTGTTCTTTTTTCTTTAAATTGTGGTAGAAATACTTATCAAGAGTATTTAAAACGCACTAGAGATATTGCAAAAGGTGAAAATTTAAATGGGATGGTTCAGGCGGACACTTATTTTTTGGTAGAGCAAGAGAAAATTTTAGGAATTATTAGTATCCGGTGGTATTTGAATGTATATCTTCAAAATCTTTTGGACATATTGCATATAGAGTCAGACCGAGTGAACGGAATAAAGGGCATGCTATGCGGATGTTAGAATTAGCCTTAGAGATATGCAAACAGAGAGGGCGATTGAAAGTGTAGTTAACGTGTGACGAAAATAATAAGCTTTCTAAGAAAATGATTACGAAGTGTAGCGGGCGGTATGAAGATAGTCGAGTATTAGAGGGCAAAGAGCTTGAGCGATATTGGATAGGGGTGTAATTATGTATAGTTATTTAGATAGACGGCTAAATCGTGAGATTAAAACTTTGAAAATCATGGTTGAAATGTATTGTAAAAAAGTTCATAATGATGTTAAGCCTTTTTGTGAAAAGTGTCAAGAGAGTTTGGACTACGTAATTTCAAGGGTGGAAAATTGTCCTAAAAAAAGTTATCGTGGAATCTGTAAAGGGTGTAAGATACACTGTTATAAAGATGTTTATAGAGAAGAGATTAAGAAAATCATGCGATTTTCAGGGCCAAGGCTGATTATGAAACACCCAATTTTAGCACTACTGCACATTTTGGATGGGGTGTGGATAAAAAGTTCCTAATACATATTTAGTAGGTGTAGGAATTATTTTGTGGACTCCAAAACACAAAATGGCGAGAAAGGATTGATTATGAAAAAGGTATTGATAATTGACGATGAAAAAAAGTAATTGAAGTGCTAGAGGCTTATTTGATAAAGGAGAATTTTGAAGTCTATAAAGCTCAGAATGGGTATGATGGATTATCGCTTTTTTATGAAAAAAATCCAAGTATTGTAATACTTGATTTAATGCTTCCAGATATTTCAGGTGAAGCCATTTGTCGTGAAATTAGAGAAAAAAGTGATATTCCATTGATTATGCTCACCGCAAAAAGCCATGAAGAAAATGAATTACAGGCATTTTCGTTAGGAGCAGATGATTTTATAAGAAAACCCTTTAATATTAAGGAGTTGATAGCTAAAGTAAATGTGTTACTATGCCGTTATGAAAACAGAGGTTTTCTCTTACATGAAAATATCATTGAAGATAGATATATTAAAATGAATATGATAAATAAAACAGTATCTATACACGAAAAAATAGTCGAGCTTACTCCAACAGAGTACAAATTACTCGAACTGTTTATGAGAAATCCAAATCGCACATTTTCACGTGAAAAGATGATGCAAGAAGTTTTTGAGTATCAAAAAGAGTCTTTTGAAAGAACGATAGATACACACATAAAAAATTTAAGAAACAAAATTGAGCATGAGGATAAAAATCCTGAATTTATCAAGACGATTTTTGCTATGGGATACCATTATGAAAACAATAAAAATTAAAAATACTTGGACATTAAAGAAAAATTTGATTTTAAATTTATTATTTGTAACAATAATCACAATTGTTTTGGCTAGCGTGCTTGTTAATGTAGGGACAACACTGATGTTTAAACATTACCTTGATGAGATGCAAATTAAGCGAAATAATATGATTGTATCAATCCTAGAATCCAATAATAAATTGCAACTAAAGAATGTCTTTTCATCGCTTGATATGTATGCTATGATGAATGGATTAGCGATAGAAATAGATGATTTAAAGGGCGATGTTATTTGGAAAATTGATTATATTCAGCATAGCGTAGTGATGAATCATGATAAAATAAAAGGGTCTTCAAAAATTCAAACTGAAAAGATTCCGATTATGATTCGAAATCAACAGATAGGAAAGGTGATTATTTCATATCATAAACTTCATGTTCTTTCTGCATACGATAGTAAATTTTTAAAATCCATTAATATTTGGTTAATCGTTTCATTCTTGTGCTCTTGTTGCGTGGCATTTTTAATGAGTGTGATGTTTGCCAAAAATATTACTAGACCTTTGTTAGAAGTGATAGAAGTAGCACATTCCATAAAAAGAGGGCAGTTTAAAAAAAGCTCTCTCCATAAAAATAACATTACGGAAATTATTGAATTAAGAGACACAATTAATCATTTATCAGAAATATTGAAAAATCAAGAAAATATTAGGAAGCGGCTCACATCGGATTTAGCTCATGAGCTAAGAACACCTTTAACTGTGTTGAAAAGTCATATCGAAGCAATTATTGATGGTATTTTTATTGCAGATGATATGAGAATGCAGAGTATTTATGAAGAAATCGTACGTATTTCAAATTTAATATCTCACTTAGAGGCGTTGCATGAATTAGAAAATAACTGTGAGAATATGGAAGAGAGATTTAGTTTAAAAAACATTTTAGATAGTGCAATTATTTTGTTTGAGGGCGAAGCTCAAAAAAAGGGGTTAATAATTACTTTGCATTGTCAACATGAGTTGAGTATAATAGGAGAAAGAGAAAAAATGAGCCAAGTAATTGGCAATTTACTTTCTAATGCGATAAAATATACTGAAGTAGGCGATATAAAGATTATATGCGAAAAAATTCAAAATAAAATAGTCATTCGTGTAAAAGATACAGGAATTGGAATTCCCGAAGATAAACTTCTCTACATTTTTGAAAGATTATATCGAGTTGATGGTTCGAGAGGGCGTGAAACGGGTGGAGAAGGCATTGGGCTTTCCATTGTAAAAACGATTATTAAAGAGTACCAAGGAGAGATTTTTGCAAAAAGTAGGGTAGGGCAAGGGAGTGAGTTTATAATTGAACTACCATGTTAAAAAAAGAAGAGGGGGATGCCCTCTTCTTTCATAAAATTAATGAGTAGTATGAGTCGTCGTGTTAGCAGAACCACTAGAGTTCATCATGGATTTACACTGATTGTTCATTTTGGTAGAACAGCACGAACTTGAAGTTTTACATTGTTGCATCATGCTAGCAGAACCACTAGAGTTCATCATGGATTTATGATTCATTGTTGAGGTCGCGAATACAAAAGTTGAAATTAGTAGTAACGCAATAATAAATAAAGATATTTTTTTCATTTTATACCTCCCTTAAAGATTGAATTTAAGATAAGTATATACTGAAGATATGAAGAAATTATGAAGAAAAAATGTTTTAATAGAAAATTAAATAATATTAAAAAAAATAGAAAAATTAAAATATTAGGAGAGAAAAATGAGCCAAGCGGATAAAATTTTTGTAGAACTGTGTAGAGAGATTATTGAAAATGGTGAGTCAACTGAGGGTCAAGATATCCGTGCAAAATGGGATGATGGCGCACCAGCGCACACTATCAAAAAATTTGGAATGATTAACACCTATGATTTACAGCGAGAGTTTCCTATTATGACATTGCGTCCGACGGCATTTAAAAATGCTATTCGTGAAATTCTTTGGATATGGCAGAAGAAATCTAACAGAGTGGCAGAGCTAGGGATAAAAATATGGGACGCGTGGTCAGATGAAGCGGGGACTATTGGAAAGGCGTATGGGTATCAATTGGGGGTAAAACACACCTATAAAGAAGGAGAGTTTGACCAAGTGGATAGAGTGCTTTGGGATTTGAAAAGCAACCCGTACTCAAGACGCATTATGACCAATATATATGTTCATCAAGATTTGCATGAGATGAATCTATATCCATGTGCCTACTCAATGACATTTAATGTGGAAAAGGGCAAACTTAACGCCATACTCAATCAGCGTTCAAGTGATGTCCTCACGGCGAATAATTGGAATGTTGTTCAGTATGCAGTGCTTGTGCATATGTTGGCACAGGTGAGTGGATTTAAAGTTGGAAAGCTCATTCATGTCATCTCAGATGCACACATCTATGACAAGCACATTCCACAAATTGAGGAGCTGATATCACGTCCTCAATTTGAGTCGCCAAAATTTTGGATCAACCCTGAGGTGAAGGACTTTTATGATTTCACTGTTGAAGATTTTAAGTTAGAGAATTATCAAAAGGGTGAGCAGATGAAGATTGAGGTGGCGATTTAATAGATTGAACCAGTAATAAATATTTTATAAGGAGGCTTACGATGGACATAGAAAATAGAAATGGCACTAAGTCAAGGATGTATCAAATCATCGGAATTATTTTAGTATTCCTTATTGCTGGGGTAGGAGTATTTGGCCAAACGAACACGCAAGAGCAATATGTTAAAAATGATAACTATAATAAGGGATATAAGCTAGGTCTTGAGGCGTATATCTATGGGTTGCCATTGCTTGTGACAAATGCAACGTTTCAGACAATGACAAGCGTTAATGTGACGGAAGGTGCTTTTGGGCCAGTTAATAAGTTCAATAATGTACGCGTGCTTAACACTGCGGGAAGTAAGGAGGTTGTAGCTACGAGCGCTACCAACCTTTCATCCATCGCATGGCTCGATTTGACAGATGGGCCTATAGTTTTGCATATTCCTGAAGTAGAGGATCATCTCTATTGTTTGGCGCTAATTGATCCCTATACTGAAAATCTCGTAACTTTTGGGACTGCAAGCAAAACTAGGCCAGGTGACTATGTTATTGTTGATCCAAGTCAAAAAAATGTTTTGATTCCTCCAGGAACTCAGCGAATCGATGTCGATTATTCGCGTATTTGGATCATTGGCTCGACGCAGCTTAAAGGCCCTGAAGACATAACCAATGTGAATAAGATTCAAGATGGCTATACGCTAACGCCATTAAGCCAATACGGAAAAGTTTATACTTTACCTGTGCCATCAAAAGCTGTTACCACAATTACTAAATATTCGGTGCCAACTGATATACGTTTTTTTGATATTCTTGGTCAGCAGTTGTCACTTTTTCCTCCACCAGCGCGTGATAAAGAGGAACTAAAAAAATTCGCCACAGTTGGTATTGGACCAGGGTTAAAGCCGTCTCAGAATACTCAAATAAACAGTGATACGAGAAGAGGGTTAAATGATGCAGTGGCAGCTGGACCCACTCTAATTAAAAAATATATTCAAGAAGAGTCCGACGCTGATTTCTCTAAGCATAATGGTTATATGCTTGGTGGGTTTGGCCAATATGGAACAAACTACCAGTTACGTGCAGTTGTTTCACAAGTCGGATTGGGTGCATTTACTTCGCCTCAAGCGATTTATGCTTTGGCTTGGACTGATCATGAGAGAAAATCGTTGGACGGATCAAAGAGTTACATTATACATATGTCCTCACCTCCACCGACAAATGAAGGATGGTCACTAACTCTATATAATCTCAAGGGAGCGATGATTCAGAATTCGATTAATCGGTATGCTTTTACTAATGTATCGGACTTAACTAAAAACAAAGATGGCTCGATTGACTTTTACCTGCAATCGGAGAAGCCATTAGATCCAGCACAGCAAAAAAACTGGTTACCGACGGCAAATGGACAAGGATTTGAAGTTATGTGGCGGTTATTTGCACCACAAACAGATAAGATTAAAAGCATCATAGACGGAACCGGTTGGCAACCTCCGGTGATACAGTTTGTGCCATAGCTTATCATTGAGTAGTTAGCCTTTTTGTGGCATTTTGAGAGCAAATTTGCAATCCAAGATGCCAAATAAATATATAAAGACTATTCCTAGATAAAAGTGTATCTTAAAAGAAAGGTAGAAATTTTGATTTTTCTTATACTGACAAATTATGACCACAGAACAAAATAACAAATTTGAAATTATCAATAGATTGCCTGAAAGCCTACAAGTTTTTTTTAGATAATTGGATTGTCAACACATTATTGGACAAAATTAAAAAGACGCAGCTGTCCTAATTTTTTTTTGGCGGCATGTATCCAATAGAACCATGTAAACGAATCGAATTATACCAATTGATATAATCAGCAAGCTGTAGTTTAAGTCCTTCCATTGTGTTGAATGTCATCTGATTTACAAATTCAGTTTTAAATATCTTATAAGTAGCTTCTGAAACGGCATTATCATACGAAGTTCCCTTTGCACTTAAAGAACGGATTATTTCAAAAGCTTTTAGTAATTTATCGATAGCATCATTTTTGAATTCACTACCCCTATCAGTATAATAAAGTGTGATTTTTTTTAATGAGACTTGAATACTGCTAAAAGCTTCAAGTAACAGATTAGTATTCTTGTGTACTTCAGCACTATGACCTATGATTTCTCTATTAAACAAAT